>CAYQRA010000735.1:0-3756 GCA_964419315.1 uncultured Saprospiraceae bacterium
CTTTACCTATTCTGGTAAACGTTTTTGCCATTGCAGACCAACGTTTCATTTTTCTTGCTTTTCTAAATTCAAATGCTCTACCCATTTCTTAATTTATTATAAATGCAGACAAATGTAAAAATTACATTGTTTTTTTACAACGTATAGATTGATGTTTTTAATATTGAATTTAATCGATATTGATTTTTAAACCTGTAAAATTCCTAGATTAAATTTCTTTTCAATTGGTGCATGGTTTGCGGCTTCAATACCTAAAGAAATCCACGTTCTTGTGTCTAATGGATTTATCACTGCATCTGTCCAAATTCTTGCAGCAGCATAATAAGGAGATATTTGCTTATCATATCTAGATTTTATTTTGTTGAATAACTCTTTTTCTTTTTCAGGGGTGATTTCTTCACCCTTCTTTTTAAGAGAAGCTGTTTCTATTTGTAGTAAAACTTTCGCAGCAGAATTACCACTCATAACTGCAAGTTCAGCACTAGGCCATGCAACAATTAATCTTGGGTCATAAGCTTTACCACACATGGCATAATTTCCAGCTCCATAAGAGTTGCCCATGATGACCGTAATTTTTGGAACCGTAGAATTGGAAACGGCATTCACCATTTTTGCACCATCTTTGATGATTCCACCATGCTCCGATCTTTTGCCAACCATAAAACCAGTAACATCGTGCATAAAGACCAAAGGAATTTTTTTCTGATTACAGTTTAAAATAAACCGAGTGGCCTTGTCGGCCGAATCCGAATAAATCACTCCGCCAAATTGCATTTCTCCGGTTTTAGTCTTCACGACTTGCCGGTGATTGATTACAATCCCAACCGACCAGCCATCAATGCGCGCATACACACAAAGGATGGTTTTGCCATAGCCTTTTTTGTATTCTGTAAATTCAGAATCGTCGACGATGCATTTTAAGATCTCGCGACTGTCGTAAGGCTTGGTTGGATTTTCTGGAAAAATCGAATAAATTTGTTCGGCTGGGACGAGGGGAGGTTTGGGCTTGATGCGATTGAAACCTGCGTTTTCGAAGCGACCCATTTTACCAATCAAATCTTTGATGGTATCGAGGCAGGTCGGATCATCGGGAACCTTATAATCGGTGACCCCAGATATTTCACTCTGCGTGGTCGCACCTCCTAAAGTTTCTTTATCTACATTTTCTCCAATAGCCGCTTTTACCAAATAAGGGCCTGCTAGGAAAATAGAGCCAGTACCTTCTACGATCAAAGACTCATCGGACATAATCGGGAGGTAAGCACCTCCAGCTACACAAGAGCCCATAATGGCAGAAACTTGTGGGATTCCCTTGCTAGACAGGACGGCATTATTTCTAAATATTCTTCCAAAATGCTCTTTGTCAGGAAAGATCTCATCTTGCATCGGTAAAAATACCCCCGCACTATCGACCAGATAAATGATCGGCAATCGGTTTTCTAGTGCAATCTCTTGCGCCCGTAGGTTTTTCTTTCCAGTGATTGGAAACCAAGATCCCGCTTTTACGGTGGCATCATTAGCTACAATAATACACTGGCGACCCGACACATTTCCGATTCCAACGATCACACCGCCGGCGGGGCAGCCCCCATAATCTTCATACATTTCATATCCGGCAAAAGCACCCAATTCCAAGAAAGGAGTATCCTTATCAATCAAATAAGCCACTCGTTCTCGAGCCGTCATTTTTCCTTTGGCATGTAATTTATCGATTCGCTTTTGACCGCCACCCAAAAATACTTTTTCCAACATACGGTTCATCTTGGAAATCGTCAATTTCATGGCATCTTCATTCTTGCTCTGTTCGATATCTATTTTTTTACTCATCTTTTATTGGGTCTTATTTTTTGGTCCGCTTAAGGCTTTGGTTTTCAAAGGCAAAGGGGGCAAAGAAAAAAATTAATTCCACAAAATGAAATGCTTGTTTCTAGTTCCCTTTATCTGGATTATGCCAAATTACAAAAAAAAGCCTGATGAATATTAAATCATCAGGCTTTTTTAAGGTGGAAAAAACTAATCCTGTTTTCTAGGATTAATTGGGATCCATAAAGAAAGCATAGTAGTATTCCCCAGGATAATTTTCATAAACCCCTTCTAGCATGACTTTGCCAGAGGTTCTTTTTAGTTCGCGAATTACTTCATCTACCGTGGCGACTTTGATGTCATTGATTTTGGTAATGATAAAATCGGGATCCATATTGGTGGTCTCGATTTTACTACCTCGATACACACTGACGACTAAGACCCCACCAGAAATATCTGATTTGCGTTTTTCACCATCACTCAGATTACGCAATTCAAAACCAATATCTTTTAAGATGGCTTCGTCTTCTCTTTGACTGGAAAGGGAAGTGGTATTGCTTTTATTTTTTAGCAAAACCTTGGTACTTGCTTTTTTGCCTTTGCGAATGTATTCTACTTCTACGGTATTTCCGGGGCGATATAATGCCACTTGTTCTTGCAATTCAGGGATTGCTCGGGTAGGAGCACTATTGACACTGATGATGACATCATTGCGGCGAAGCCCAGCATCATCGGCACCACTGCCAGGAGTGATTCTAGAAATAAGAACCCCTTCGATATTGTCTAAACCCAATTCTTTGGCTTTTTCATCGGTGACTTCATCAATACCAACACCAAGGATTCCTCTTTGAACGGTACCAAAATCTCTGAGATCGCTAATGATTTTAGCCGCTAAATTGGCGGGAATTGCAAAAGAGTAGCCTTCATATCTTCCCGATTGGGTAATGATGGCAGTATTGATTCCTACCAATTCTCCTTGGGTGTTGACTAAGGCGCCACCACTATTCCCGGGATTTACTGCAGCGTCGGTTTGGATAAAAGATTCAATTTTATATTCTCCTTCCAAGATATCGATACTCCGTCCTTTGGCACTTACGATACCTGCGGTGACGGTAGATTCTAGGTTGAATGGATTTCCAACGGCCAAGACCCATTCTCCAACGCGGATAGAATCAGAGTCGCCAAAGGCGAGAAAGGGGAGGAGTTCGGTAGATTTTATTTTGATCAAGGCCAGATCGGTGTTTTCGTCAGTTCCGATGACACTTGCTTCAAATTTGCGATTATCACTCAGGGTAACTTCTATTTTTTTACTATCCTCTACCACATGATTATTGGTGACAATAAATCCATCTGGAGAAATAATGACGCCAGAACCAGAGGAAGCTCCATAACCACCCCAGATATCAAACTCACTTGAAGAAGAAGAGCGGATATTGACGACTCCCGGAGTAACCGCTTCTGCGGCAGTGATAAAATTGGTTGGAGAAGAAGATGGAATATTGCTACGCTGAAGATTGGCAGTGATAGAACGATCTGCATTATTATAATTGGCATATCGAGCTGGAATGGTTTCTCTAATTAGTACTTCTCTAGGTTCTTCAAAATACTTATAACCAGAGATGGCCAGTACGGCGCTAATCAAAGACACTCCCAAAAGCATAGCAATGTTTTTCATAAAATAGAAAGGGTTTTAAGTGATGTTGAAAAATAGAGTTTCGTGTTCTTTTGTGATTCTCCTAAACTTGGTGATCAAAGCTCAGCAATAAAAGAGCGCAATGAATCTTGAAAAGAGAAAATCCTTTGAGGGTAAAACCTTATTTTTGTTATCACATTAAGTAAATAAAAGAAACTATACTAAGGTCGTAAGTGTACAGTGATCCTAAACATAAGTAGTTTAGCTTTACAAATTAAGCTTCTTGGATCAAAGTCGCAATTCCATCCACCAAAAATGTC
>CAYQRA010000736.1:0-3747 GCA_964419315.1 uncultured Saprospiraceae bacterium
TGACTCGGAAACTTATTTGAATGGTGAAATTTCCCCAGTGTTTTTTGGATCTGCAATCAATAACTTTGGAGTAAAAGAATTACTGGATTGCTTTGTTCGCATCGCACCATCTCCACTTCCTCGCGAAACGGAAGAGCGAGTCGTCCGACCAGAAGAAGATCAATTTTCTGGATTTGTATTCAAAATCCACGCGAATATAGATCCTAAGCACCGGGATCGCATCGCTTTCCTGCGGATATGTTCGGGTAAATTTCATCGCAATACCAATTACCTGCACATCCGACAAAATCGGAAAATGAAATTCTCGAATCCAACGTCCTTTATGGCCGAACGCAAAGAAATTATCGAGACGGCTTATCCAGGGGATATCATCGGACTCTATGATTCGGGGAATTTCAAAATCGGCGATAGCCTCACCGGAGGAGAGCAATTACATTTTAAAGGAATCCCTAGTTTCTCTCCAGAGCAATTTCGCTATGTCAATAATGCAGATCCACTAAAATCGAAACAATTGGCCAAAGGATTAGTACAATTGATGGATGAGGGTGTTGCTCAATTATTTACCAAAGAGCAAAACGGGAGAAAAATTATTGGTACAGTAGGAGCCCTCCAGTTTGAAGTCATTCAATATCGACTCGAGCACGAATACGGAGCGAAGTGTTCCTACGAACCCATCAATTTACACAAAGCATGTTGGATTCATTGTGAAGATGAAGAAGAAAATAAAGCCTTTCTAAAAAGAAGGGCAAGAGATATGGCGGTAGATAAGGATGGAAAAGTCGTTTTCCTCGCAGAATCTGCTTGGGCTTTACAAATGGCGCAAGAAAATTTTCCCAAAGTAGAGTTCTACTTTACCAGCGAATTTTAAAGGAACTTTAGAAATAAAAAAGTAGGTAATCTGCGGAGCAACTCAAAGCTATCTCGCAGATGATAAATCAAAAACCAAAATCATAAAAATATAGAAATGGCAAATCAAGACGATCAATTTAAAAAAATAGTAGCACACTGTAAAGAGTATGGTTTTATATTTCAATCCAGTGAAATCTATGATGGCTTGTCGGCTGCTTATGATTATGGTCCTTACGGAGTCGAGTTGAAAAACAACATCAAGGAATATTGGTGGAAATCAATGGTATACAATCATGAGAATATCGTTGGTCTAGATTCCGCTATTTTTATGCACCCCAAAACTTGGAAAGCTTCTGGTCATGTCGATGCTTTTAATGATCCGATGATTGATAATAAGGATTCTAAGAAAAGGTATCGGGCAGATGTTTTAGTGGAAGATTATCTAGCCAAGATCGAGGGGAAGATCAATAAAGAAGTGACCAAAGCTGCGAAGCGATTTGGAGATGCTTTTGATGAAGCACAATTTAGAGCAACCAATCCAAGAGTCTTGGCCAATCTGGAAAAGCACCAAACGATTGCCAAGCGACTAGCGACCTCCATGACCGATAATAATTTGGAGGATTTAAAAGCTTTGATCGAAGAACTAGAAATTGCTTGTCCCGTGAGTGGTTCTAAAACGTGGACGGAAGTACGCCAATTCAACCTGATGTTTTCGACTCAACTGGGAGCGATCGCAGGAGAAGAGGGCAAATTATACTTGCGACCAGAAACGGCACAAGGAATCTTCGTCAACTTTTTGAATGTCCAAAAAAGTGCTCGTCAAAAATTACCGTTTGGTATTGCTCAGATAGGAAAAGCCTTTAGAAATGAAATCGTAGCGCGACAATTTATTTTCCGTATGCGAGAGTTTGAACAGATGGAAATGCAATTCTTTGTTCGCCCTGGTACCCAAAAGGAATGGTATGAAAAGTGGAAAGAAGCGCGGATTAAATGGCACAAAGCGATTGGTCATCCAGCAGAGAAACTCCGTTTCCACGATCACGACAATCTAGCGCACTACGCAGATGCTGCCGTAGATATTCAATTTGATTTCCCTTTTGGGTTTAAAGAACTAGAAGGAATTCATTCTCGTACCGATTTTGACTTAAGTAGTCATCAAGAACTATCGGGCAAGAAAATGCAGTACTTTGATCCAGAACTCAACGAGAGTTATGTGCCTTATGTGGTAGAAACTTCTATTGGTTGCGATCGTATGTTTCTAGCGACCCTTAGTAATGCTTTAGTAGAAGAAGAAGTACCCGGTAAAGATGGAAAAACATCCACTAGAATTGTGCTTAAGTTACATCCTGTTTTGGCTCCGGTCAAATGTGCGGTACTACCATTATTGAAAAACAAAGAAGAATTGACCAGCAAAGCGAGGGAGATTTTCAATAAAATCAAATTCGCTTTTAATTGTCAATATGATGAGAAAGATGCGATTGGTCGCCGATACCGTCGTCAGGATGCGATTGGTACTCCTTATTGCATCACGATTGACTTTGAAACTTTGGAAGATAGTATGGTGACTATCCGCGAAAGAGATAGCTTAGAACAAAGAAGAATTTCAATTGACGAAGTAGAGAACATCGTTCTCCAAGGAATTGATATGCGCCAGTTGTTTTAGAGTACGACGATCAATACGATAATAAAAAAGTGTCTGGATGAATTGGTTTTCATTCAGGCACTTTTTCGTTTTAGGGGGCTTTCTGAGCAAATTTAGGAAGTACCTTCCAGATACCGCTTAAATGATTTTGGCCTTACCATTACGATTCACTGCGTTTTTAGCATTTTTTTCCAGAAAAAAGAAAGCAGCTATCTCCAAGGTAGCCGCTTTCCAAATTCACTGCACAAAAAAGAAAAAACCCCTTTCCGACAAAGTCGAAAAGAGGTAGGTTCAAATGGTTTTCTTATATCAAGAAGCGTAAAATCAAAGATCTTACTTCTTCATCATTTCAATTTTGTTCAACAATAAAGCCGCCTTCATTAAGAAGTCATCGCGGTTATTATTGTATTCTTGGTGAATCAGCAATAAGCGAGCAGCATCCTGAGCAGCGGAGCGCGGGGTAATTTGTCGCGCAGCGATCGGGTGGAGGCGGTAATCGCGGTTATTGGATTTGAGGAAACCGTAATCTTCTTTATAATTAATGACTTTCGCCAATTTATTCAAAGAGAAGAGATAGTTGGTTTCTGCGGTGATGTCTTTTTGCAAATCACTAATGCGCATGCGGTAGAAATCCACTTGCGCTTTTTCACACAAAAAGATATCGCGCTTACCATCAAAAGTGACCAATTCGCGGAAACGATACTTTTTGAACATTTTGTTCATAAAGAATTTCATCGGTCTACGGGTTGGACGCAATTTGAAGAAAGCCTTATCGAGGTCTTCCTCGCTGAGGTTGAATTCCTCATCATAAGGTCTTTTGCGATGGGTACGCATATTCATAACTTCCCGGACTTTACCAATCGTATTTCCTAATTCGTTGGTTTTAGAATATACATTGACGATATCTACATCGATTTCGTTTAGCCAGGTTTCGAGAAAAATTCGGTTGGTTTGGGGCTCATAGAGCAAGAAAGCTACTTCACTGATAGCGTAAAAGTTTGGATAGCCTCCGTAAATGTTACCGTATTTTAGTTCTAAGAATGCAATGTTTTGATCCACGGTCTAACTTTTGTAAGATTATAATTGAGATAGTATTTCAAATAAATGATTAAGGTTGAACCAGATAATCTGAGGTTCAAGATATTAAATATAGGGCAAATTTCGCATTTATTAAGTTTCAACGTAAGCAAAGGTAATGATTACACAAATAAAAACTTCCCACTTTCGTATATTTTCTCATCATTTGCAAAAATCTC
>CAYQRA010000737.1:0-3737 GCA_964419315.1 uncultured Saprospiraceae bacterium
GAATATAAGTCAGGGATCTCCACCTTGAATGGTCGGTATGGAGTCAATGGAACGTTTACGGATACCACGACTACTCAAACTTATGGAGAAGTTTTACCTCATTTGCATTTAAAATTTCAAGCATTAGAATGGTTAGATATTCGAGCTTCTTATGCTACCACATTGGCAAGACCAGATTATAATTTTATCACTCCCCGAAGTCAAATCAACGACAACACCCTTGTAATTATTTCTGGCAACCCAGAACTAAGACATGCGAAAGCTCAAAATTATGATCTTTTTATTTCAGCGTATAAAAGTAGTTGGGGTTTACTGTCTGTGGGAGGCTTTTATAAAGAAATAGAGGATATTTTTTATCCTTGGCGAACCAATCTTTTTGATCAGGAAATTGCAGATCAATTTGGTTGGACCAATAATAAAGGCTATGAATTGCGTTCCTATATCAACTCCGGAAAATCTACGGTTCGAGGATTTGAATTTGATTTTCAAACGAATTTTCGATTTTTACCAAAAGCATTTCATGGCTTTGTATTGAATGTTAATTATGCAAGATTATTTTCTAATACAGAATCCTTCTTTTTAACTTCTGAGACCAAGCTCATCATTCCTATTCCTCCTGTTTTTGAAACCACATACACCAATAATGTAAGAGAAGTACCGCTGCCAAGTCAAGCACCTCATGTTTTGAATATTTCAGTGGGTTTCGATTATAAAAAATTCTCTTCTAGTATATCTGGTACCTATCAAGGAACTCAAGCGCGTAGATATTCTTCTAATAAAGACTTCGATACGTTCACTTTGAATTTCTGGCGATGGGATGCTTCTATTAAGCAAAGGTTTGGAAAAAACTGGAGTGCTTTTTTGAATATCAATAATTTCACTGATCAGCAAGATGTAAGTTTTACGCGTTCCGAAGCATTTATAAATACGGTGGAGACTTATGGCTTGACCGGAACGATTGGCCTTCAATTTCAGATCAAATAACTTAGACAGTAAAACAAAAAATAATTTACAACAATAATAAAATCATAAAAATGAAAAAACATTACACTTTTATTTTACTTCTAACAGGATTGTTATTTTCTGTACAGTCAATAGCCCAAACCGTTACGGTTATTCCTGCTAGTGCTGACCCAACGATGCCTACAGATATTCTTCCTTTTATCATGGGAGATACCACTGCAACAGGAGAACGAAATGATAATAATACGATATACAAATTAGAGAATGGAGAAGTGTATATCATTACAGACCGAATTGTAAATAAACCGGAATGGGATTTACAAATTGAAGCGGTCGATTTGAATGACACAGAGAATAAGCCGATCATCTCTCGTATTCCAAATGCAGGTGGGACTTATCCCGATATGATGAGACCAGAAGGAAATGTAACGCTTCGAAATATTTGGTTTGTGGTAGGAGAAAAAGGAGCGTTGGAACAACACGATTGGGGAAAAATCAGATACATGGGAGACAACACCAGAGTTATAGCAGATCATTGTATCTTCGAAAAAGATAGAGGTGGCTTTTTTCAACTTCGAGGAAATGGAATAAAATTATATGTGACGAATTGTGTGCTTAGAAATGGTGGAAATCGAAGAATCCTTCAAGGAAACGGTCGCGGAGTAGATGCTAGAAATACTTCTCTCGATACGCTGGTTATGAGAAATACGATTGTTCACAATATCCAAGATCGCTTTTTCCGAAGTCAAGGTGCAACGGCTCCGCATAAGTATATCGAGATAGATCATTGTACCTCCTTTAATACAGTGGGACGACATGGATTTATCCAATTAGGAAGAGTAGAAACCGCTAAGATTACCAATAATGTATTTATGAATCCTATCATGTTAGGTTCCAGTCCTTTTTATACAGATGAGCAGACTCAACCAGATGAGGATTTACATAAAGTGATTACCCTAGATACTTTGTACGACAATACTTCTTTGACTATTTCAAATAATAATGTTTTTTGGACACAAGATGTAACGGATTACTGGGCAACAAATGACTCCGTTTTTGCTCCAGGTTTATTGTCTACTTTGGTAATGGATAATTTAGGTGCTGCCGCTTCTGATGCCGCTTTCCAAGAAACACTTACGCTGAGTAGTGTTCCCGGTTCTATCCTTCAATATGTAAAAGATCTTTATGCTAACCCAGCTGCGGATGATATGTATGATTTTATTGTAGAAGATGAAATACTTGCAGGAACACCTTTTGATTCTGGAAACCTCTTTAAGTTTTCTACTTTCGATCCTTGTTACAGCAAGATGACTCAATCTGCAAAAGCTTCTACAGGTGGTGTCGCCATCGGTGCTGTCGCTTCCTGTGCAGAATTAACGAATGTTTTTGATGTTGAGGTTAAGGAAGCTTTCGGCTTAAAAGTATTTCCAAACCCTACCTCTTCCGATTTGAATTTAACCTTCGAATTACAAGAGTCTAGTCAAGTTGACCTCTCCATTATGGATATGAGTGGGAGAGTAGTTTCTAAACTATTTCAAGGCCAATTAGTTGGAGGTCCTCATAACCTGACTCAAGATATTCCCAAGCAACTATCCAAAGGAATATACTTTCTTTCTCTACAAACGGAACATGGTTTAATGACCCAAAAAATTATTATCCAATAATAATTTTCTTGCTCTCTAATAATATTTAGAGGCTGGTCAATAAGTCAGATTGCTAGGTCAAAATAGGATTAATTTTGACTTAGCAACTGACTCCGTTTATAATAAATCAAAGGAGGAGTTCATATGGCCTATCTCCGTTAGGCAGACCTGTCTGCCCTTAGGTAGAATCCATGTGGTCTTAAATAAAAAGGAAAAAAGACGTATGAAAAACATAATATTTTTATTTCTGGTGCTCGGATTTTTAGGATGTGATTATTCTAAAGGAAGTTCCGCTAATTCCTCCAAATTAGAGCTTACAGATAATGCTACGGAGCGTTTAAAAATATTATCAGATAAGGTAGTTCAAGACCTTAGTGAAATTCCATTTGATTCTCTAAAAATTCCAAGAACAATAGAGGGAGATAATGTATTAAAAGGAACCCCTTCTAAAAGTTGGACGAGTGGATTTTATCCGGGATTGCTATGGCAGTTATATGATTTTAGCAAAAAGGAAAAAATAAAAGAAGCAGCCATGCAGTGGTCAGCGGTCGTAGAGAAAGAGAAGTGGGATGGCGGCACCCATGATTTAGGATTTAAGATCTATTGTCCATTTGGAAATGCCTATAAAATCACCAACGAAGAAAAGTATAAAGAGGTTTTTGTTACAGCTGCCAAAACTTTATGTACTCGTTTCAATCCAAAAGTAGGAGCCATTCGATCTTGGGACCATCATGAGCATCTTTGGAAGTATCCGGTAATCATTGATAATATGATGAATTTAGAGATGCTTTTTGAGGCGACTAGATTAACCGGGGATTCTAGTTTTTATCATATTGCCAATACCCATGCAAGCACTACTCTGAAAAATCATTTTCGAGAAGACAATAGTTCTTATCACGTTGTAGATTTCAATACCAGTACAGGGGAAGTAGTGAAAAAAAATACACACCAAGGATTGAATCATGAGTCTGCCTGGAGTCGGGGACAAGCTTGGGGCTTATATGGTTATACCGTTGCTTATCGGTATACCGGTGAAAAAAAGTACCTGGAACAGGCTAAAAAAATCGCTGAATTTATTTTTACGCATCCGAACTTGCCAAAAGATAAGATTCCGTATTGGGATTATGATGC
>CAYQRA010000738.1:0-3730 GCA_964419315.1 uncultured Saprospiraceae bacterium
GCCACAACCGGAAGGTGTCTCACAAATCATATTCAGAATAAAACCGGAGTTTTAAGTCTTTACTCTTGGGTACTTATCGACGAACGATAACGCACATTTGTTTTATTCTGAAAGTTTCTTTGATCGATACAACCTTCTATGTGCCTTTTTGGGGAAAAGGTAATCCGGAAATCAGTTTTTTTATAAAAAAAGGAATTAAGTAGAAAACGTATTAAGTGACAGGAAGCATTAAGATAGGAAAAGGGAAATCAAATGTCAAAAAAAAGAGTAGATAAATAATAATCCTTAATATACTATCCTATAGTGGATTAAGAATCTATTAACTCCTGTGTGTTTCCTGCTCTCTTTTATTGGCCCTCTCGATTAAAGATTGGACCAACTTTCAAAGTCTATCCACTTGTTTTTCGTTTTCCCCAAAAAAAATCTCATTTTTGATTACCTTTTAGAGGAATACATACATATTTAAAGTAGTAGTCAACATGAAAAAAAAATCGGATGCAGAAGTGATTGAAATGCTGAAATCCTTGGATGAACGAAGGAAGAAAGCAGGATTGACCTATCTCCATCAAAGAGTCTATAAAACCGTCCGAAGCTTTATTCTTAGAAGTAGAGGGAGCGAACAAGATGCGGAAGATTTTTTTCATGAAGGATTGATTGCATTTTATATGATGGTACGAAAAGGCAAACTGGGACCAGGTGTTAATGTAGAGGCTTATTTATACACGATCTGTCGGAATATGTGGAATAAAAATATTATGAAAAAACCACGGCAGTTAGAGTTATCAGAAGAGTATAACAACTTGGTTTCAGAAGATTTGCAATTGAAGACTTTGTTGAGTGAGGAACGTAGTGCCTTGATCCAACAATTACTAGAGAGTCTGGGTGAAGAGTGCCATCGGATTTTAGTTCATTTCTATTTTGATCGACTCAGTATGAAAGAAATTGCTGCCCAACTAAATATTTCTGGAGAGGCGGTAGCCAAAAATAAGAAATCGAATTGTATGAAAAAATTGAGAACTATCGTATTAGATTCTCCCTTTTATAATAACCTTTTGAAGTAACAACACAAGTAGCAATGAGTAAAGGTCAGTAAGGAAAATTTTGCAACAAAAATCTATGATTTTGCAGCAAAGATTTGACGCATTGACTTAAACCCATGAATCGCAACTTGAATCAATTAAGAACAGAAAGATGCAAGAGTTTACTAAAAAACAAATTGAAAAATATCTGCTGGGAAAGTTGAAGGGCAGTGATTTGACTAGCTTTGAAAGCCAACTCAAAACGGATACCGCTTTGGCAGAAGAGGTGAAAATACAAAGACTTCTGATGGAGCAAGTAGAAAGCTTGGGAGCATTGGAGTTGAAAGAGCAGTTATTGGGGATTAAAAAAGACTTAGAAGGAAAACGCAAGGTCCTCATCCGGCGAATGTTGGGATTAGGGGCTGCTGCTGCAATCGCTTTACTTGTTTTTGGCGTACAATTTTTAGGAACCGATGCTCCAGCAGAGGATTTGTTTGATAATTATTATGCAGCTTATGAACTACCTTTTGCGACTCGATCCGGAAAAGGAGAAGAATTATTGGGACAAGCCGGGGTCTATTATCTGGGAAAAGATTATAGAAAAGCATTGCCCGTCTTGGAAGAAATAATAGCAGAAAATCCTAAAGATTCGAGAAGCCGACTGGCTTTGGGAATTAGCCAAATGGAAATGGCCAAAGAACAAGAAGCCTTAAAAAGCTTTGCTGTATTGATCGAAAATAATGATCCGCTTTATCTGGATCAAGCGCGCTGGTATACCGCCTTAATTCATCTGAAAAACGATCAAAAGGAAGCTTGTCGGAAACAGCTGATTTTATTGATTGGTAATCCTCGAGCACCTCATTATACCCAAGCTCAAGATTTATTGAAAAAGCTAGAAATCTAAATCTGCCATCGTAAACCTCTTTCTTAGGTTTACTATTGGATATTCAATTTTTGGGTGTGTCGTAGCCCTTCCAACAGAAATCTAACCTTGGATTTTTTATAGGGATCAATCTCGATATAATCTTACTAAAGACAAAATATTTATGGCTTAAACCGACGGTGGGTTTAAGCACGGAGTCCTAATGACTAGGAGCAGGCAATCTTCTTTTGCGGAAAAGAATTTGTCAATAAAAATACTAAAAGAAGTTTTTGTTCCACAGCGAAACGATCCTATAAAAAAAACACTCCTTGAGAAAAGGTGTTCAAAAAAAATAGCATGTAAAGAATCTGCTTTGATTGATCGAAAAGAACTTTGAAGGTTTGATGCCGTCAATGCCTCGTATATCTTTCCACAAAAAAGAGGAGGCTGTCTGTCGGTTATCAACAATTATTCGATAGGGGAGGCTTGCTGAGAAGTGAGTTTCCCTTTTTTATTTGATGGAAAAAGGGTGGGAAATTAAATCTTAAAACAAGAAAAATAAAAAAATCAGATTATTGCGTTACCTCTGAGTTCCAAATAGACATATATCATTATAAACCAAAAGGAACAAAGCTATGAAAACCTATTCCTTTTCGTCTGAAATCATGGATCACCTAAACAGGCCGTTGAAGAGTATAAAATCTTAACAGATGATAACTCTTCAAATGGTACTGTTTAACTTCAAGAAAAGAGCAAAAGTCTGCTGCTTATAGGATGGCTTTGCCGTCAGGTTTGGGCAGCCGATAAATTTTTATACAAAAAAAATTAGGTTGTGCATTTGAAATGACACAACCTAATCAAGCATTAAAACCAACTGAATTAGATCTAAAAATGAAAAACTATTGAAAGTTATTCTTGGTTCTTAGTATCTGTGATGATAAAAAAAATCTAAATTCAGGATCTATTAAAAATTCCAATTAAAACCAAGTTCTGCTTTTAAACCACTTGAATCTGCTAGTCGAGTGGCACCCACTGGCCTTTTGTACAAAACATCGCTGAAACGAATGCCAGCAGAGAGTCCTAAGCCAGCGAATAAATTTTGATTGTATCCTATTTTTGCGGTGTAGGCAGGTGCTCTTGAGGAGAAAGAATAGCCTCCGGATGCTTGTAGGAAAAAAGGTAGTTTGTCTGATAATTTCATACTAATGGTGCCCATCACATTTTGTCCCATGTTGAGGTCATCATCATCATCGCATTCGTGGTCGTTATCGGAGCTGTTTTCACTGTCACCATCATCATCGCCATCACTATCGCCGTCTTCCCCTGCACAAAAAGGAACAAATTGATTTTCTCCATCAAAGTAGCCGCTGTTTCGGTTATTTAGGGTACTCATAGAACTGATACCAAAAGAAAAGCGATTATTCCACTTATAAGCGACCGTAATTTCGCCCAAATCAATGGCTCGAAAATCTCTAAGTTGTAATTGATTGATCTCTGCGAGACCAAAACTGCTTGTGCTGAGGTTTGCGCTAATAGAGATTTTATTAATGATGGTTTTTAATTTGGGATTCAATTTGATTAAATGCGTATTTTTTTGGGAATGGACTTGCAGAAATCCCAAAACGAAGAGGAGTGCTAAACTTATCTTTTTCATTTTTTGATTTTTATTGATGAGAGAATATTTTCGAATAATTTACTTAAGTAGTTCGACGAAATTTTCGATCCGTCACTTACGGAGAAAATCTTTTTTGTGCATCTGAAGCTAACTTAGAGCATGTTTAAATTTCTATCATTTGAAAACCAATACTTTACGAACCCCGCAGCAAGTACGGGACAGGCCTGACTTCGA
>CAYQRA010000739.1:0-3728 GCA_964419315.1 uncultured Saprospiraceae bacterium
GGTATTACCCCTGAAGCTTTGTCAAATGCGAAAAGACTTCGCAGACAAAAATAGAATCCAAAAATCATTTCTTAATATACATTAATGCACAGGGACTTCCCCCTTAGTAAGTTTGTGTAATACCAAAAAATAAAAATATGGCATTAACATCTTCAAGCATCGACACTGCGCTATCAAGAGTGTCCTTTAGTGTTAAGAAATTAGGTTTTCTAACGATAAGAGGAACGATTGCCGACATACAGGGAAACATTACTTTTGACGAAAACGATTTGGGAAACTCCTCCTTCCATGTAAGTCTTGGTTCCATAAGCATTGACACAGGCAATGCTAAAAGAGACGAACATCTTAAAAGCAAAGATTTTTTCTATGTAAAAGAATTTCCAAAAATCAGTTTTCAATCTACCTCAATCAGAAAAGAGAAGCAAGACTTTGTGGTCAACGGAAAGTTGACCCTTCTACAACAAACCAAGGATATTTCCATTCCATTTACTTACCAAAGTGGTATATTCAAAGGCGATTTTTCGATCAATCGTTTGGACTACGACTTGGGTGAAAAATTTCCAACAATTGTGGTAGGAAAAATAGTTCAAATAATTATTCACTCTAAAATCAATTTAGAGCATGTTTAAATTTCTATTGCTTGAAAACCAATATTTTAGGAACCCGACGTAGTTAGTACATTCAGACACGATAATTAATGGCGTACAAAAGCTGGTTTGATGAATAATCATCAAACCAGCTTTTGTATTTTTAAAAATATTCCAACAACAATTCTTTATCATTTAATCAACATTAAACCCGCAAAATCCAAAAACCAACCAGGCAAGCCAGGCACTAAAAACATCTAAGCAACCACTCAAAGAATTGCAGAAATAAAATACAAATGGTTACAAAGATTTAGTATCTTCCTCAAGCAAAACCCCAAAACCGGACCAGCATAAACCTAAATTACACCAATGAAAAACACCATTACCACTTTTAGTATTCTAATCTTTGCTTCCCTAATTTTATTCAGCTGCACGACAAATTCAAACGACAAAAAAGAAGAAAGTACGATTGGGGATACCCCAAACACTAACTTGGAAAAAGCTAATACCAGCACTGACGTGGCTCCAGAAATTGCCGAAGCCAATCTTCCGATTGTAAAAGCAAAATTTACAGCAGATAAATATGTCGATTGGGGAAGCAAGCCAGTTGAAGCGGCAGATGGGCCACCCAATCCTTGGACTATGCCGTTTATGATGTGCCAGGGACCACCATTCTTGGATGGCCAGCTTAAAGCCTCTTCCACACTTGCTCCTCAAGGAAAAACTAATTATTCGGCAAGCAACGTGTGCGATGATGATCCAAGAACCGCTTGGGTAGAAGGCAATTCAGATTATGGCATAGGGGAGTATTTAGAAATGGAATGGATACCGATGAGCGATGGAGAAATCAGCATTTTAAATGGCTATCAATCTTCTAAGTACGTTTGGGAAAATAATAGTCGGGTAAAAATGATGAAGGTGTCGGTGGATGGAAAGGAGGTTTGTAGCATAGAATTGGCTGACGCGATGGGCGTACAAAAATTTAAAATTCCGGGCTTAGTTAAAACCACAGATAAAGGTCATGAGTATAATATTGGTGGTCCGATCCGGTTTACAATTTCAGAAGTCTATCCAGGCTTAAAATACAAGGACACTGCCATCAGTGGAATATTTAGTTGTGGTGGATAACAGGTGATATGATGGAAATAATCGGATCAATCATCAGTTTTATGCTAAGCCTATCTTTTCAAATTCAATTCTTTCACTATCAAATCGCAAAATGAAATCAAAAATATTTTTACTATCATTCCTAAACCTTTTTCTTCTAACCGCTTGCCAAAATCCAAAGGAACCTAAAAGTGAAGAAACGCCATCCATTGAAAGCAGTTCAACAGATGTCAAAGCAACATCTCTGGAAGCGGACATTAAATTTATACAGGAGAAATATAAAATCATCAGCGAAGCAACGGATTGGAAGACGGTTCCTGTTGTCACCCAATGCGAGGAAATAGGAGAAACGCAGCTGGTTCGAAAATACAACGAAAAGGGAGAACTGGCCTATCTGGAATTAACTCAATGCGGAGGACACGGTTGTTTAAGCAAAGAGCATTATTATTGGGACGGGAAATTGATATTCCTTTTTTCTAAAAATGATTTCACCCCAGGTAGCAGTCACATTATAGAAGAGCATCGGACTTATTTTAAAGAGGGCACTATGATTCGGTGTTTGGAAAAACAAGCCGCTTATCATGAGGGGCAGCCACCGATGGAAGAATTATTGAAAAAAGCCGTAAATAAAGAAGTCGATTGTGCTCCTGCGAAATTGACCACCAACTTATCGAAAATCGAATCTTTAAGTGTTGAAGAAGCCCAAAAATATTTTTGTCCCCCCTCCCAACAAATGCTCGGTACTTTTTATTCCTCTGATTGTTCCAAGCATTTGGAAATGGAGGCATTTAACTGTGAATGTGTCTTTAGTAGTAATGGAGGCAATAAAGAGCCTGCTGTATTTGTGTCAAACATGGAGGAAAAAGCATGTGTAAAAGTAGACGGACAATTAAATGCTTTATATCCCGATTGGGAAGGACGTGATTACAAAAAGGAATTAAAAGCTTTGGCTAATGCAAAAAATTGGCTCTCCGTTGAAGGCCAAAACATCAACTATTTTGGCCAAGCTTTATCTTTCTATAAATATGAAAGTGCGGTAGAATTTCTGACTGATGTTATACTGGCGTCAAATAAAAACATAGACAAAATCCCCATCCCAGGTTCAATTGCAAATGAAATGCGGGTAAAACTGGAAACCCAGACTCAAAAAGCCATAGCCAAAGCCAAGGAATACAAAGCCAAAGGCGGAGAAGACCCACTGACGATAGTAAAATTTGACAATAGGACTTATGATGTATTTTTACGTTACCGTCAAACGACTCAATTTGAGGGCGAAGCCAATCAATATGAAGGAGAAATTACTTTGCTTAAAAATAGAGGAACAGAAATATTAGAGACCAAACCCTTAAAAGGAACCTGCGGTTGTTGATTTAGATTTTAATCAAAAAAGAAAAACCTGTGCAAAACACAAAATAAATCGATGAGTACAACCTCTTCCAAGATTTGTCAAAATTGTAATACTAAAAATGATTTACCTTTTAAGTATTGTTCCAACTGTGGACAAAAGAATACAGATGGTAAGATTACCTTTTCGGAATTATGGTCTGAATTTCAAGATGCCGTATTCAATATAGATTCAAGAACTTGGCGAACATTTAAAAATATTTTTATACCTGGAAAATTAACCTTAGAATATTTTGCTGGAAAGCATCGGCAATACGTACACCCTTTACGATTGCTTTTAGTGAGCTCCGTACTTGCCATTCTGGCTATGAGTTTTCAAGATCTTCAATCTGCCACTAATCATAGTTACAACATCAAAGAACGGATTCTAAAAAATTATGAACGTCAACGCATTTATAAAATTTTAAAAAACATTACGGATAGTACCAATGCTATTTTTCCAGAACAACAAACGGAAATGATAACCGATACTATTTTGACTTCGTTCCAAGATTCTATGCGGGTTTTACTTTTTGAATCCAGTAATAAATTTGCTAATAAGTATGGTGATAGATATAGAGATAGCGTTAACTTAAATAATTACGCTAGCTTTGGTAGTGAACATCCAGAAAAAGTTTCCAAACACGATTT
>CAYQRA010000740.1:0-1492 GCA_964419315.1 uncultured Saprospiraceae bacterium
TGTACCTCGATTATCATTTTGGGACAAAAGCCAGCAATGAATACGTCATCGGTACTCGTCGATTGATTCAAAATGATCGACCTATCATCGGTAGGTATCATGTCAATGTTGAAGGTTCTGGAGATATGTATTATAAAGGAGCCAATATTTTACACATGGTTCGTCAGTTAATCGAAGATGATGAAAAATGGCGAGCTATCCTTAGAGGCCTCAATCAGGAATATTTTCACAAAACCGTATCCACCGCTCAGATTGAAACTTACCTGAGTTGGGAAACAGGTATTGACCTCTCTGGTTTTTTCGATCAATATCTACGCGATACTAAAATCCCGGTACTGGAATATGTCGTCAAAAATAATAGCATCCGTTTTCGTTGGAATAATATCGTAGAAGGATTTGAAATGCCAGTTCGAGTTTTTCTAAATGGAGAAGAAGAATGGATTACGCCCAAAGCACTTTGGTCAGAAATTCCAACGAAACAAAAAGTTCGTTCCTTCAAAGTCGATCCAAACTTTTACATTGCTACTTTTGATCTGCTTGGTGGCTTAATCGGAGAAGACTAATTTTTCTTCCCCAACCCGACTTTGGAGGTTCACGAGGAACGAACTAAATACTCTTTGATCAGAATCCCAATCCGCGGAGAGGCATTGAATCTCTTTTTGCTCCAACAAAATCAAACGTCTTCCTCCGTCCCATTCAAGACCTTCTAACTTTTATTCCTCCCCTTTTACTTCTATTGCTTTCCCATTCTCTATCTTAAACTTTATTTACTTCTTATAATCAAAACGAATGAATCCACAAAAAATCATTTATTGGATATCCACTGGTTTGCTCACGCTACTGATGTTATTTAGCGCCTATAATTATTTTTTCAATTACGACCTGATAGAAGGCTTCTTCGTCGTTTTAGGCTATCCTACTTATATTATTTATCCTTTGGCGCTTGCCAAAATCCTTGGCCTCATTGCCATTTGGACTAGAAAATCCAATCTATTAAAAGAATGGGCTTATGCAGGTTTTTTCTATGATACGGTACTCGCTTTTACCGCCCACTATTTCCATGATGGCATTGCTCTTTTTGCAACGCTTGGAATTATTCTAGTGATTGTTTCCAGGTTAAGTGAAGGCATGGTTTTTGGTAATAAATAATTTGCCTTTTTAGGATAAGCAAGTAAACAAATGCTTCCGCCTAAGTTTTGGTTGTGGAAAACAGACAAACATCCAAGTGCAAACGGGTAGTATTAATTAAGGATGGGATTCGAGCATCTGCTTGCATCCCTTGGTTAATTATTCTAAATTACATTTTATCCCCTATAAAAAAGCTTGACATGACTAACAAAATTGTTTTGTGTATTCTTTCGCTCTGCCTCTCCTTTTCTATTTTTGCCCAAAATCAAAATGCAAACTTTGCGGATCAACAGTTGATTATAAATTTCAAATCAGATTTTCTTTCTCAGATTAATTTGAATAAAGAAAGAACCAGTTTTGGCAT
>CAYQRA010000740.1:1502-1928 GCA_964419315.1 uncultured Saprospiraceae bacterium
TGACGACTTAAACCAAAGTTATGGGGTACAAAAAATTGTATTAATTGGCAATAAGAAAATCAAAGATACTTATGTGCTTCACTTCGAAGCAGCCAGAGATATTCTCCAACTGGTAAAACGCTATCAGGCAAGCGGCGTTTTGACTTTTGCAGAACCCAACTTTATTGGACATGGCGGTGGTGTCAAAGGATTGCAAACCACCATACCGAATGATAATTTTTTTAGTCGACAATGGGGTTTACTAAACGATGGTAGCTTTTCCCTTTCTAGCGCTCAGGCAGATGCGGATATTGATATGGAAAAAGCATGGGACATCGAACAGGGAAAGTCTTCTATCATTGTCGCCGTTTTGGATAGTGGTTTTAAATTAGATCATCCAGAGTTCAATGGTAGAATTTGGGAAAACGCATCCGAAACAGCCAATGG
>CAYQRA010000740.1:1938-3726 GCA_964419315.1 uncultured Saprospiraceae bacterium
ATAACTACATCGACGATACTCAAGGCTGGGACTTTGCCAATAATGACAATAACCCAACAGATGATCATGGCCACGGAACCAACGTAGCAGGAATACTAGGAGCCAATGGCGATAACAGTACGGGCTATGCAGGAGTAGATTGGAATTGTAAAGTCATGATTGGAAAAATTCTTGATGCCAATAATTCTGGATTCTATTCTTGGTGGATTGATGGTATTTATTATGCGGTAGATAATGGTGCGAAAGTGATCAATATGTCCGTGGGTGGGGAAGATTTTTCTACTGCGATGGAAGCAGCCGTTAATTATGCTCACCAAAATGGTGTAAGTATTATAGTTAGTATGATGAACTTAAATAATGACGTGCCCTTCTACCCGGCCGCTTATGCCAATACCATTGCAGTAGGATCTACCGACCCTGATGACAAACGATCCAATCCTTTTTTCTGGAGTTCCAGTAGTGGCAGTAATTATGGTAGCCATATTGACGTAGTTGCACCAGGCAATTATATGTATGGTCTAAATCACCTTTTTAATGCCGATTTTGACTCCTATTGGGGAGGTACTTCCCAGGCGGCACCATTGGTCAGTGGTTTGGCTTCTTTGCTCCTCGCACAGGATAATACACGAAATCCTGATGAGATTCGATCTATTATCACTTCTACTGCGGAAGATGGCATCGGTAATTCGACAGAAGATTTAGCTGGTTGGGATGAATATTATGGTTGGGGTAGAATAAATGCCTTCGATGCCCTAAACATTATTCAGGTAAATACCAGGGAAATTCAGGAAACGGACTTCACAATTTATCCTAATCCTCTAAAAGCAAAAGAAAATCTACGCATTGATTGGAAAGAATGGAATTCGGAAAATATATCCCTTACGGTTTTTAATAGTCTGGGACAAGAAATACACCAAGTCCAGGTAACTCCCCAGCAAAATCAGACCATTCTTACTTTGCCAGAAAATGCACTCGGATATTTTCTACTGCAAATTCAGAAAGGCCACAATATAATTAGTAAACCTTTGATAATTAGCCGCTAATTTGTCTTAAAATTTAACTTTTTTTAAAATTTATTTAACTTTAGCGAATATTCACTTGCTTATTCGAATAATTTTTATTTATATTTGAACTTATTTTGTAATTATCACTTCTCCAAAAAGGCTGTTTCACCAAAAATTGTACTTAATTATAAAATTTGTGTTCAATGAATCATTGACTCAGGTTTTCCCCTTGTTTTTTCATTCTGTTCTTTGAACGGTGAGAAAAAAACAAAGACTACGCTGTTCAACCAACTAACAAGGGTTGACATTATACACTATAGTATTCTATAAAAATTCAAATCACTGGAATTAATCTATACGTTTTTATAAATACCCTATTTATCTAATTTTTTTAAAAACACCCTTTTCTTATGAGGTTAAACCTAATCACTTTATGCCTGGCCTGTCTAATCTTTGCGGGCTTTAATGTAAATGCTCAACGAGATTGTGGTTCAATGGAATATCTTGAACAACAACTACAACAAGACCCCAAACGAGCAGTAAAAATGGAATCCATTGAAAATTTCACGCGCAACTTTATCAATAACAATAATGCGGAAAGAATCACTGGAATCGTTACCATCCCTATTGTTTTCCACGTCGTATGGAATACCAATGCAGAAAACATTTCTGATGCTCAGATATTGAGTCAATTAGCCGTTTTAAATGAAGATTTTAGAAGAATGAATGCTGATGCAAACGGAACTTGGCCACAAGGTGCCGATTCCGAAATCGAATTTTGCTT
>CAYQRA010000741.1:0-3719 GCA_964419315.1 uncultured Saprospiraceae bacterium
GTTGGAGTAAGGATAGGACTCGTTGAATTTTGAGTGCTTTTACAAGAGAAAAAGAAGAGGATCAGTAATATATAAGAATAGGAATTTACTTTTTTCATTGCGGAATACTTTTCGGTTAGTTTTGGGAAAACTATTTTTTTGATTGCAATTTTTTCTTAGCCTTTTCTTCTCTGCGTTTGGCTTTGGCAGCTTCTTTCTCTTTCAATAAGACTTCTTTTTCTTCTTTACTTTTTCGTCTAAATAGTTCCTTTATACTATCTCCTTCCCGACGATAGCGAATACCAATTCCTCGTTGATCCCTTTCTCCTGCGATGGTGTTATCGTAGAGTTGATAGGCTCTAAATTTGAGCCGTCGATCTCGCGTAATCACATATTCTACCTCAATGTCTCCTGCCAAAAAAGCATCTGATCCATAAGCTTGACCAAAATTGACATCGCCTCCACCTCGGAAAGTCAAGCGGTCATCAAGGATTCCAATTTCTGGACGAATTCCAAACTTCGTTCCCGACAAATTCTCCGTGATATCCGCCTCATAAACATTATAGTCAATGTCTACTCCAATCCCAGAAATAATATTGACATCGGTTACAAACTCTGATAATAACTGAGTCGTCAACAAGGACAATTGAGAAGTCAATACTTCTGTAAAGGTGTTGACCACAATGTCATTGGTTCGCCCTTGAAAGGCAGAACTAGCAGGTAGAAATCCACCGACTACAAAGAGTCCAAAAACTTGTCGATTCAACTCATTTGGATCTTGTTCTATCGCTTGCAATTTTGTATCCGCATAGTTTCTTAGCGCTCCGGTCAATTCAGGGAATTGAATTTCAAAATTGATGATGGGTTCCAAAAGTTCTCCGGTTAGATTCATCACCAAATCAACACTCGTCGGCTGCTGAGCTTCTGTTTTCAATCCACTAACATCTCCGTCATCAATATACTCCGAAATAAAATTATAAACAGGGGTTGTAAGTCCTTTATACTCTGCATCAATATTCAGGATGGCATTATAAGGATCTTTTTCCCAAAGGATCGTCCCACCTTCTCGAACCGTAAAAGGCTTATTAAAAATATTATTGTAGGTAAATAAGTATTTACCTTTGATTACATCATAATTGCCATGCATGGAAATTTCTCCAGACCGTTCCATGTGCAAATCAATATTTCCCTTACCCGATCCTTCTAAAATATCTCCAGCCTTTTCATCAAAAATCAATTGTACTTCCGCATCTTCCGTAATGGCCAACTTGATGTCCATTTCGATTCCTAGCAATTCTCCTCTAGTTTCTTTACGTGGTTCTTCTTTTTTATTTTTATCAATGAATTTTATAAAACTCACTTCTTGCGCTTCCTCAGTATAACTTACCGGAATAACCAAATAACTGTCTGGCAAAGTTTCTCCATCAATTTTAATATTGGTCTTATTGAACCGCCCTGTAAAATGTACATCCCCTTTTATCAGGCCATAGCCGTAAAAGATATCATTGTCTTCTTTTTTGGTATCTAAACACAAAAAGGCATCTGACCGAAGTATCACGTCGGAGCCCAAATATCTCATCCGTTCATGAGTAATTCCTCCATATAGGGTCGCCACATTTCCTAGCTTATCCGTAATCTGCCCCCCCGATACATCAAAGATAAAATTGGTAATTCTGGCTTTTTGATTATTGACAAAATAACGGGTATTCAGATAATCGATCGTCAAGGCACCGTAATCAATAGTGATGTCTCCACCAAAATTAGGTTTTTTAAAAGTCCCATCAATCTTTACATTCGCACCAAATTCTCCGATGGTATTGGAAAGGCCATTGACCACAAAATATTCGATGATGTGTAAAGGATATTTGCGGATCGTAAAATCAAAATCAAATTGCTTTTTCTTTTTCTTCTTAAAAACGGTACTGGTTGGAGGAAAATAAAAACCCTCTCCCGTCAATTGCTGCGGTCCATTGGTGATGCTAAGATAGGCGCGAGTTTTAGTTTTTAAATCTTCTCCAGAAGCATCCAATCGAAAAGCGCCCCAATCGTCGCCATTGACTTCAAAGGTATCCGCTTCCACACTTAAACTTAGATCTTTGAGGTTGTACAAATCCAATGCTGAAGCTTGGACATTAAACAGTCCTCGGAAATCCATTTTATCATAAATCCAGAGTTCATCAATCAGAGAAAAATCAAAATTTTCTGCTTTGGCACTTAATCCTTTTTTGCCCAAACTACTTAGGCTAATCTTTTTTTCCTCACTCGTCAGCGTAAAGTTTTTGGTATCGACAAAGCCTTTACCAAAACGCAGATAATTGTCTTCGTCTATGTCCCATTCTGTTTTTAGGATCACTAAATTAGAAGGGAAAAATTGGATTTGAAAAAAGTCTTCTACGAGAGAAAACTCTCCCGTTAGATTTAGGTTATCGAGAATCGTGGTCCAGTTGATCGCCACCAATTCGAAATCAAAAGTATCTCGAAAGAGATCACCGCTAAGCGTGAGTGGTTCAAAATTTTGATTGGCAATCCGAGTATGGTAGATTTCCAGATTCATTTTATTTTCGCCTCCAACTCCTTCCATTTGCAAGCCAATTTCCCGAAAAGTCATGTCTGCAAAATTCACCTCTGGCACCTCAAGGTCAATATTTAAAGAATCACTTTTGCTATCAAAGAAACCTTCTAGGGTGATATTGCGAAGCGTATCTAACTCTGGATTTACCAGCAGAGTAATATTTTTGGTATCCGTAATATAAACATGGTAATCAAAAGTACTTTCCCTTGGAATCCGCTCCTTGGGTTTTAAACCCAACTGTTCATAGGCTTTTGGATAATTGCGATAGAGATAATGGGTCAAAGCCTGAGGAACTTCTTCCACATTAAAACGGCCTTCCAATTTAGCATCAAGTACATCCGATTTGACTTCAAAGATTCGTTCCTCATTTGGTTTTAAGAGCGATGCAATCCTGATGGAGTCTAAGATAAACTCTTGTTCTCCATTTCTAACAATCTTAAAATTATTGGCATCTGCATAGCCTTGAATCGTAGCGAGGGTTCGATCTTTTAGATTTAAATCTATCTCTCCTGAAAGCACCAAATCATCTTTGGATATATTCAGCGCCAAGAGATCCAAGTGATTGACATTCGCTTTGAAATCAAACTCTGGAATGCTATCAATATTTCTAATATTCCCACTAAAGGTAAAATCAATATTATCATCTTTAACGATTAGATCTCCATCAAAAAACTTTTTATTCAATTGGCCATCCATTGTCACGTTTCGGTAAGTGTAGCCCTTAAAACTAAAGTTATCGATTACTGCTCCTAGTTTGGCATCTACAGATTCTAAAGTAAGCCCCTTCCCTTCTTTGACTTCCGATTTTACGGTTACCATCCCCAAATCTGAATTGCCAGACCAAGCACCTAAGTCAAATTCTTGCAAGGATAAACCTCCTGAATATTCTGCGCCGATCCGTCCATTCCGCAGGTCCATCCGCATATCCATTTCCGCTTTCCCTAAGTCAGACACCAATTCTCCATAGGCCACAAAGTCAACAAAGAAACCATCAAATCGGCCACTGAAATTTAATTGTCCCAATTTATCAAAATTCGTTGGCGGATTAAAACGTGGAACCAGCAGACGCAATGTTTTGATATCTGTAATCAGGCGATCTACTTCTAGGTTAAGCGCCTCTTCATTTTTGGTATTTCGATAGAATAAAGCGCCACTTAAATTGATCGCA
>CAYQRA010000742.1:0-3717 GCA_964419315.1 uncultured Saprospiraceae bacterium
TGCGAGTGCTTTTATTCAGGCGGTGGTGTCGGCAGTTGGGGAAGAGTGATTTTTTATAAAATCCCAAAAACGGGAAAGACCAGCCCACCTTTCCCGTTTCCACAGATCACCGCACCAAAGTCAAATCTCCAGAATAAACCCGCAAACTTCCATCCGTCAATCGCACCGTTATCACATAAACAAAAACCGCCGGATCCATCACTTGTCCCCTAAAACTGCCATCCCAACCCAACAGCGGAGCATTCGGCAAGAATGTATTCTGCTTAAAAATAATCTCTCCCCAACGATCCACAATCATCATCGACTCAATTTCAGTAACGGTTTCGTTAGAAAATAAAGTAAAATAATCATTGGTCCCATCTCCATTTGGAGAAAAGCCATTGGGAATATAAACGGAGGCATCGGGTTCGATCACCACCCGAATCCGAGCGATGGCAGAACAGCCATTTTTATGAACAACCACCAATTCATAACTTTGTTCTCCCTCTGCCAAAACGATCGTTTCCAAACAATCTTCACAGCTCACCAGCTCCGCTGGCGTCCATTGAATCGTGGTCAAATCTCCTGCGGGGACATTGGTAACCCCTTCGATGACCCGACTGTCGTTCAGCAGGATATTTAAAAATTCAGGTAAGTCCAATTCCAAGTTAATACCTGCTTGGATCACAAAATTGGTGTCTAATAAGCAACCGTTGCCATCTTCGATTTGTAAGAAATAATTACCCGGAGATAAAGCATTGAATAAACCGTCTTCATTGGTTTCAATACCATCTAGGGTATAGCTAAAGGGAGGAACTCCTCCCTCAATATTGTCAATGGCTAGGCTTCCATTATTTAAGGCTAGGCAAGTTTCATCTTGGAGGTCTAGTAAAGCTAGAACGGGAAAATCAACATTGACATTGACTGTGATGTTGTCTCTGGCAATACAGCCGTTGATGGTGTTCTCCATGGCAATTTCGTAGGTGCCGGAGCCTGCTACATTTGGATTTAAGGTCTTGTTCCCACTAAGGATATTTCCGGTGGAACTTGTCCAAAAAATGTCTAGGACCGTTGGGTCAGAACTGGTACTCGCATTTAGATCGGTATTGGTGTTTCCACAAAATAGTTCGATGGGGTCTTCGACTTGCAGGTCGGGAATAAGGGTGTCTGTAGCCACAAAAACAGTATCAATATTTAGACAATTATTATTTTGATCCAGCAATTGCAGATAGTAAAAACCGCCATTACTAACTTCCAAAAAGTTTTCATTGGCATTCGGAATGGGAAGGAAGTTTTCATCCAACCAAGTATAGATAATGCTCCCACCCATTTGGGAAGCGGAAGCGTCTAATATGATGTTGGGAAAATCACAAGTGATGACATTATTTGGAGCAATATCAATAAAAGGATATTCCTCTAAGTCGTCGATTTGGATGGAGTCAAAGCTACTGCATCCTGTCAAGGTATCTAATGCGGTGAGGATATAGTTGCCCCCTTGATTGACCGTAATTTGCGTAGCGATTACCACCTCTCCATTTCCTTCCCAGCTATAAACTACGTTGGGTTCTAGAATGGTAAAAAGGTTGATGGATAGAATAAAACAATCCAAAGTATCGGTGGGGTCAGAAAAAATCACTGCACCTGGTGCGGCTGATTGTTCGATAACCATAACTTCATCCAAAGGCGAGGCACAAGCATTATTTTGATTGATCACTTGGTAAAAATAACTTCCAGCCTGTGTAACCCATAATTCATTGCTTGGAGAGATGATTTGGTTTAGACTATTTAACCATTGTCCCGTTTGCCCAGGAAGGAGTTCGCCGAATAAGTAAAGACTATCTTGGTTACAAGTGAGGAAGGTGTCTAAGCCGCCATTGGCTACAGGGAGTAGGCTGTCTATCGTCACAATGACACTATCGGTTTTGATACAATTATTGGAGAAGTCAACAGAAAAATAATAGGTTCCTGCTTCTGTTACTGTAGCACTCAAAGAACCTGTCGAAGAAAAATTTGGACCTGTCCAAGCGTAGATACCATTGGCGGAACTCGTCGCTGTGAGTAGCACTGAATCTTGAGCACAAGTAATTTCTCCACCTGTTCCTGCATCTACACTTTGCGTACAATTGGAACAAGTATTAGGAACGGTAACCAATACCGTAGTCTGACAATTTGGATCGTCAAGATCATTGATATTTACAGTGATATCTCCGCCTGAAATTGGGAATGGCCCATAAGGGGAAATGCTTCCATAAATCTCTGAGATGGTTCCATCCGTCCAACCTGCTCCAGTATTGATTCCATCGACGGTAAGGTCAAAAGTAAAGGTGTCATCAGAAGGATCGTCATTTGTGCCGTTATCCATACAAAGAACATTCAAAGCAAGGGCATTGAGAATGCAAAGATTGGAACAAGTGTTGGGTGGGGAAACCAAAATACTAGTCTGACAATTGGGATCATCGAGGTCACTGATGTTGAGGAGGTAATCTCCTCCAGCAATCGGGAAAGGACCATAGGTTTCTGGAATGCCGTATAGGCCATTATTAAAACCATCGGTCCAACCGGAGCCTAAATTAAAGCCGTTTACAAGGAGCTCAAAGGTATAGGTGTCATCGCTAGGATCGCTTGAGGTATTATTGTCATTACAGTTGATGTTCAATGAGTTAGCAGATATGGAGCAAGCGTTGGAACAAGTGTTTGGTGCTGGAATAATAATAGAAGTTTGGCAATTGGGATCATCCAAATCTGCAATGTTTAGCGTGATGTCTCCCCCAGAAATTGGGAAAGGACCATAGCCGAAAGGAGTGCCGTAATTCCTTACAAAGTTTCCATCGGTCCAAGCAATACCAGTATTGGAGCCCGTTACGGTGATTTCAAAATTAAAGGTGTCATCACTTGGATCACCTGGGGTTCCATTATCTTGACAAAGGATATTAGCAGAGCTAACCATAAGGGAGCAGCTCGGAGGAATAGAGCAAGGAAGGGGAGGAAGAACCACTAAATTCTGGGTGCAATTGGGATCATCAATATCTGTAACATTAAAATTTAGAGGACCATTAGAGATGGGAAAGGGGCCTAAGGTCTGCACGACATTATAGGGCCCACTGGCACTATTGGGATCGTCTGAAATCCAAGAAGCGCCGACCACTGGCCCAAAGGCCGTTGCTAAAAATTCAAAGCTAAAAGTATCATCACTGGGGTCATTCGGCGTCCCATTATCATCGCATAAAATATCATAATAAGTAGCTACAAGATCACAAGGAGAGGGCATCGAACAAGGTGCTGGAGGAGTAAGTGTAAGACTAGTAAAACAATTGGAATCTGTATCATCGAAAATTTGAAAGCTTAAGGGACCAGCACTAATTGGATAGGGCCCAAAAAGGAAATTGGAATTTATTAATCCAGTGCTGCTATTAGGGTCATTGGTAGTCCAAGAAGTTCCAGTTCCGAATATAGAAACATCAACCGTATAGGTGTCATCGCTGGGATCAACCCCCGTTCCATTATCATCACAGAAATAGCTAAGGGTATTGGCTCCAATGGTACAGTTAGAGCAGGGTGCAAGATTCGGAACATTAAAAACCACAAAGCAAGAAGGATCGTCATTATCTGTAATCGTAATTTGAAAAAGAGGATTGGTAGAACTGCCTGCATCAAGAATTTCTTGAATGGTAAAGCTTCCGTAAATACCCGTTCCTGGGCTAATCGTAAGCCCCGGTGAACTTACCGTATAACCTCCAG
>CAYQRA010000743.1:0-3711 GCA_964419315.1 uncultured Saprospiraceae bacterium
CAAACACCTTTGCTCGTAAAAGCAAGGCGCTTGATGGCTTACGCCCTCTGCTGGCTAGCTGCTTTTATGATTGGCCATCCTACCGCAATTGCTTCCGCAATTGATAAAACAAGCTTTGACAATCAGGAGGAACTCACTATTACTGGTATCGTGACCGATAGTGAAGATGGCTTTGGCTTACCTGGGGTAAATGTCCTGCTCAAAGGAACCGCAATTGGTACCATAACGGATGTTGATGGAAACTACCGTTTGAATGTACCCAATAAAGAATCGATAATTGTATTCAGCTATACAGGATATGTTTCGCAGGAGATAATGGTAAATGATCAAAGCAAAATTGACCTTGCCTTATCTTCTGATATTCAAAAACTAGATGAAATAGTGGTCGTTGGATACGGGACGCAAAATAGATCTACCGTCACTGGAGCGATTGCTAAAGTAGACGCTAAAGAGATTACCCAAGTGCCGGTACTCACCGCAGACCAAGCACTCCAAGGGCGAGTTGCGGGGGTTACCGTGATCAATAATGGTTCGCCAGGAACCGATCCAATTGTCCGAATTCGTGGGCTCTCGACCGCAGGAAGCAATAGCCCTTTGGTCGTCGTGGATGGAGTGATTGTACAAGGTCTTGGAGATGTCAATCCCACAGATATTGAATCCATCAATATTTTGAAAGATGCCTCAACTACCGCCATCTTTGGAGCTTTAGGCGCCAATGGAGTCGTAGTGGTGACCACCAAAAAAGGAGCTTCTGGAAAACCCAAATTATCCTTAGATACTTACATGGGCGTACAGAGAGTTACGCAGCGCTACAATTTGATGAATAAAGAAGAGTACTTGCAATATGCAGAGAATTGGGGCTTAGCTTTGGAACGAACCGAAGATCCACAGTACGCAGACCTTATTAATAATGATACGAATTGGCAAGATGAAATTTTTCAAGATGGGGTAATGCGCAGCCACAACCTTTCGGTTTCTGGTGGAAACGAAAATGCAGATTTTCGAGTAAGCGCGGGATACATCAAGCAAGAGGGGGTTCTCCTAAATTCGGGGTCCGATCGACTCTCTTTCCGAACCAATAGTAATTTCAAATTTGGTAAATTTAAAATTGGTCAAACGCTTTCTACTTCTTTTACGGATAGAAGGCCAGAAAATAATTCTGGTGGTCGTTCCGCTTTGGAACATGCGATCAAAATGGCTCCTTACTTCAATGTATTTAATGAAGAAAATCTTGGAGGCTACCAAGGGCCGACTTCTTCTACGGATGGTCAGGACGGAGAAAATCCAGTACGGGTTTTGATGCACCCAGAAAGACTGGAAGAACGATTCAATTTCCTTGGAAGTATTTTTGCCTCCTATGAAATCATCGACGGCTTGACCCTAAAAGGTCAGGCAGGTTTGGATTTTTGGTTGTTCAATAATCACTCTTTTGTAGCTTCCTTTCAAGATGGCGGTGCCCACTCTCAGAATTTTGCCCAAATCAATAAAGGCAATGGTACCCACGACCAAAAATTATTATTCACCAGTCTTAATTATGTAAAAAGCTTTGGCAATCACAACCTAGATGCCATGCTCTTGGCCGAAGAAATTCGATCTTTCGACTTGAGAGAAGGGGCGGGAAGTATCAACGAAATCACCGATGAATTACAAAACCTGACCGATATCAAATCTTCTATCGGTTCTTTTACTGAAGAATACATCAAACGAGGTTATCTAGGTCGAGTCAATTATAATTTTGATAGAAGATACCTTTTTGCAGCTTCTTACCGCAGAGATGCGTCTTCGAGATTTGGTACCAACAGAAGATGGGCACCCTTCTATTCTCTTGCTGGGGGCTGGGTGGTTTCCAAAGAAAACTTTTTTCCACAAAATAGCTTCTTGACCAATCTCAAGTTGAGACTCAGTCATGGAACCGTCGGTAATGACCGCATCGGAAATTATCGCTATGCTTCGTCTATCAATACGGGAAGTTATAATTATCCTTTTGTTGGCGAAAATGGAGAATACCTTGCGCCAGGAACCACTGCTGGAAATGTAGCGAATCCTGATTTGCGTTGGGAGAAAACAACGATGAATAATATCGGATTGGATTTCGGTTTCCGAGAAGACCAAATCACCTTATCGGCAGAATATTATAATACTCGAAGTGATGATCTTTTGATTGATGTAGCCTTGGTGCCTTCTTTAGGTGGGCACAATAGCCGAGGACCTAGAAATGTAGGATCAGTAGAAACAAGTGGTTTTGAATTTGTTCTTGGATACAAACATGTCAAAGGTGATTTTGATTGGTCGGCTAATTTTAATATTGGAACGGCGGTCAATACCGTATTGGATCTTGGTGGAGAAGTATTGGCGGATGGGAATTTTGAGGGAGAAAATATTTTGAGGAGTATAGAAGGAGAAGCTTTATTCCATTTCTTTGGAAAACAAGTAGATGGTATTTTTCAAACAGAAGCAGAAATTGCGACTTCTCCTTTGCAAACAGGAAACGTTCAACCAGGAGATCTTAAATACAAGGATTTATCGGGGCCAGAAGATGTACCAGATGGCGTGATTGATGATTTTGATAAAACCATTATTGGAAATCCACTTCCTGATTTTTCTTATGGATTTTCTCTAAATGCTTCTTACCGAAATTTTGACCTCAATCTATTTATCAATGGAATGCATGGAAATGAAATTTACAATACCAATATCTGGGATTTAGAAGGCGTTCAACGTTTCTTCAATGCCAGTCCAACAGCGCTTAATGCTTGGACACCAGAGAATACCAATACGGATATTCCAAGACTCAATTCCGATCCAATCAATGTGGTGGTATCTGACCGCTTTGTAGAAAATGGGTCCTTTACTCGATTGAAAAATATCACCCTAGGCTATACTTTACCGAATAGTCTTTTCCAGGAAAAAATCTCCAGTTTAAGAATATATGTGAGTGGACAAAACTTGGTTACCATCACCGAATACACTGGGCTTGATCCAGAAGTAGGTGCCTCTACTTTGGTGGGGAATAGTGCAAGACAACAAGGGATTGATCGCGGAAATTATCCGCAACCAAAATCTTTTATCGGTGGAATTCAAGTCAACTTTTAAGCTAGAAAAAAATTAAAAAAATGAAACCATTTAAATACCTCCTTCTCTTTTTTATCGGCACAGGGATATTTATTGCTTGTGATTCTGGAGACCTAGAATTGACAAGTCCCAATGAATTAACAGACGATACTTTTTTCAAAAGACCAGAACAATTACAGTCTGCTGTCGATGCGGCTTACGCCAATTTACAAACCAGAGGTTTGTATACACGACACATCTTTTTTATGAATGATAATATGTCGCATGAATGCGCGCTCAATCCTCAGCACGAAGCAGACAAACGGGTGTATTCTAATTTTTCTTTTACCCCTACTCATGGACCTATTTTTTCCTACTGGGACAATTGTTTCCGAGGAATCAATAAAGCCAATTTTGTGATTCTCAATGAAGAGGCTTTCGAGAATGTAACCGACGAGCAAAAGAACAAAGCAATCGGAGAAACTAAGTTTTTACGTGGATTGTATTACTTCCTTTTGGTGACTCGATTTGGAGATGTTCCCCTCTATGTCAAAAAGACGGGAGAAGGACAGCCTCGCTCACCCAAAGCAGATGTCTATGCACAAATCATTCAGGATTTAACCGACGCTGCTAATCTTTTCCTTAAGCTTTTACATTAAC
>CAYQRA010000744.1:0-3708 GCA_964419315.1 uncultured Saprospiraceae bacterium
TTGACTCTGACTATGTTCTAGGTAAAGACGAATAAGTCTAGAAAATTTCACCAAATAGGTACTTGCTAGTTTTTGTTCATTGCATACGATATACTCTTGAATAGAGTTGAGTGCATTGAAAATAAAGTGCGGATTCATTTGTGATCGTAGATTTTCCAATTTCAAATTCACTAATTCCTTCGCAATCCATAACTGTTTGAGCTCTTCCTTTCTTTTGACTTCCCTAAGGGCTGCTTGCCTTTTAAAATATAAAACAACTGCCGTCAACGATAGTATTCCGAGTATAGATCCAAACCACCAAGTCTTATAATACGGAAGTGCTACCTTTATTTTAATCTCTTCTATCTTCGAAAAAGAATCAGCAAATACATTTTTTGCCTTCACTTGAAATAAATAATCCCCTGCTGGCAAACTGTTGTATTTTACATGCTGTGTCCCATCTGATATCCTTGTCCAATGATCACTAAACCCTAATAATTTATAAGCATATTCTGTGTTATCATTCGACTGAAAACCTTTACTATGAAAGGCAATATCTATGGCACTCTCTGTCTGGCGCAACTTGTATTCTGGTACTAATGGTACCTTTTCTTCATTGAGCATCACGGAGGTAAAATATACCTCTGGTGCTAATTTTTCGCCAAACACCTTGGATTTATCCAAACTAAAAAGTCCTAAATCAGACAAGTAAACAACCTTATCACCAAGGATCTCAATTTTTTTGATGTTGTAAGAATTCAATCCATTGAGACGCGACAAAGTATTGAATTTCTTGGTCTCCGTATTATACCTCTGCAAGCCCAATTCTGAAGCGATCCAAATATTATGATGATCGGCTTGCAGTTGATTAATATTATTTGATGCCAATCCATCTTCCTCTGTAAGTTGTACTATAACTTGGTCATCTTTGATACCATATATACCAACATTATAAGTCGCGGCCCAAAACATTCCATCTTCCGTTTCTATGACATCAAATGCGGGAATGGATTCCCCTTTATAGCGGACTACATTGGCTTCATAAGTAGTGCCATCATAACTACTAAGACCATCTATAGAACTTACCAATAGCACATTATTACTTTTGGAGTAGATAGATTTATAGGAGCGCTGATCAACTAATTCAATAATAGAATCAGGCCCTAATACCGCTGATCTCAGATGTGAGCTTATGACATAAGTATCACCAGATATATGATCGACTGACTTCAAAGCCCCATGTCCTCCTAAGCTAGTCACTCGCCGAGAGGGTTCATGGTATAAGTACACGTCTACTTCTGATGCACAGAATAAATTGCCTGTATTTTTATTATAATTCAAGTGTCTCAAACCCGCGACATCTCGCAACTCATGCTGCTGATATTCCCCAGACCTTACATTAAGTAAGTACAAGTTCCCATCTTCTGTGCTCACATAGAGCATACTATCAGACCGTGCTTCAATTTCTATAACCTTATTGAAATTCGAATACACTTGTAAAGACTCATCGGGTATGACATATATCCCTTTCTTGAGGGTTGAAACCCAAAGGTTATTATTAAAATCTCGTACGATACAAGTAGTATGAGTGTCCTTTAAGTAATGGCTAAGGTAACGCAACTGATCGCCTTCCTGCTTACATACAATCACTCCTCGAGATGTTGACAAATACCATTGATTCTTTTGAAAATAAATATGTTCCACCCTCAAATCTTTCAACTGAGGAGCTTGCTTTAATAAAATGGACGTTGAATCTTTGTACAATAAAATCTCCCGTTCATTATTTATTTTTGATTGAAAAACGAAAGCGTGGTCAGCTCCTATTTTAAAATAAGAGACCAAAGGAATGTCTTGAAAACCATCCAAAACAGCTCCTAAATCTACTTGTTTTTTAACTTCTAAACCTGACCAGTAACTTAACTGATTAAAAGTATCCAAAGTCACCAATGCCCCTCCTTCCTCTACAAATCCAACTCCATTAATGCGTATACTGGCCTTTAAAAGATGCTCAGCCTTCGTTGCTCTATCTACAAAATATAAGTCCTTTGAGCTTCGGAATACGAGGTAATTCTCATACAATAAATAATCAGGTAAAGCTCCTTTCAACTCGGATTGGTAATCAACAAACAGATGAAGCGAATCACCTTCTACATAAAAGAATTGACCTACAATATTATTGCACCAAATGTTTCCCGCTGAATCTAACTTCAAATTAAAAAAGGAGCGTTCTCTGATTTGAGGATGTGTAAAAGGCTTGAACACTCTGCCATCATATCTAAACAAGCCCTTACTTCCTGCTAGCCACATATAGCCCTCAGGGTCTTCCAACATAGAGTAGAATTCCACCCCCGGCAAACCACTCGCCTCTGTCAAATTGATACTCACAGGCTCTTGTGCCAATAAGTTTGTACTAAGACCAAGAAGAAGTAAAATATTGGATAACAGTTTCAGACTTTTTCTTTTTTCATAAAATTAGCGGTTTTTCTCTTAAACCGCTAATTATCTTTCTGAATGGATTTGATTTGCTTCTGAAAAAGAAGTCTTGGGGGAGATTATAGAAAAGCCCTTAATATAGACAGACAATTGGCCACTAGAAGAGGATTTAATAATTGAAGTTGTTTAAAAAACATCAGGAATGGTCTTTCAAAAAGAGAGACTTTATCACTTTCCTTTTCCTTGCAGTAAGACCAAAACGGTATAGAATAAAATTTTGAAATCCAGTGCTAATGATCGATTTTCAATATACAAAATATCAAATTTTAAACGCTGTAACATTTCCTCTACATTGGAAGCGTAACCGTATTTCACTTGTCCCCAAGAAGTAATTCCGGGTCGTACTTTTAGCAATTGCTTATAATGCGGATTTTGTTGGATAATTTGGTCGATGTAAAATTTTCGTTCTGGACGGGGTCCGACTAAAGACATGTCTCCTTTGATGACATTCCAAAACTGAGGCAATTCATCTAGTCTCCATTTTCGCATCACTTTTCCCCAAGGTGTTACTCGATTATCATTTTCGTGAGACAACTGGGGGCCTTTAGATTCTGCGTCGGTATACATCGACCGAAACTTGATGATCTTAAACGGTTCTCCGTTTAGCCCTATCCTTTCCTGTCGATACATGACGGGCCCCGCAGAACTCAATTTTACTTTTATAAAAATAAATAATAATAGTGGCGATAATAAAATCAACATAATCGAACAAACCGTCAGGTCGATCAAGCGTTTGACTAAGCGTTGCCAACGCGGCATCAAATCCTGTTGAATTTCTATCAGTACCGCTCCGTAGACATGATTCATCTTGACATTTCCCAAAAGGATATCGTACATATCTGGGATAATTTTGACGAGTACCTCTTCATTAAAATCAAAAAGAATATTGAGAATTTCTCGTAGGCGATTATGCTCTGAGGTTTCAATGGCAATAATGACTTCCTCGATTTCTGAGTCGCGAATAACCTGAGCAATATTTTCAATTTTTCCTAAGCAGACCAACTCTTGTTCCAATTCCTTTCCGCTGCGACCATTGCTATCAATAAATCCAATAAATTTATTTCCCAAACCTTTTTCCCGATTAAAAATATCGAGATAGAGATCCACCGCATTTTTATTCCCTCCAATGATTAGGGTATTGAAAGTAACTTCTCCATTTTTGATCCGCCGACTTGCCCTCGTCAGAATAATCATCCGCGCAAAAGCCGTAAAGAAAAAATGCAATAAAAACAGGGT
>CAYQRA010000745.1:0-3698 GCA_964419315.1 uncultured Saprospiraceae bacterium
GATAGCCACCTTTAAAAACCTTAAACTTAACAGGTATCTTAGCACTTTTTAATGCTTCTATATAGGCTACATTCTCATCATAAAAGGGTTCCAAATCTCCTACAAAGCTTATTGTTGGAGGAAACTCACTATAATCTTGGTTCAATGAAGGGGAGGCATAGGCCGGTACTTCTCCTTTAGTATTTCTCAGGTATTTCTTCCAAGCGAGTGCGTTAATATTTGCATCCCACATAGCAGAGCCTAGCATCTTCGAAGAAGGGGTCGTCATCCTATGATCAAGCATAGGATAAATAGGCATCTGAAAAACAGGTTTTACATCTTTGGTATCCCGAGCTTTCAGCGTAATTGCAGCAGCCATTCCTCCACCTGCACTATGTCCTGCAATTATAATATTATTTGGATCTATGTTGAGTTCTTTCGCATTATCTCTCACCCACAAAAGGGTATCATAGCAGTCATTAAATCCTGCGGGAAAAGGATCTTTTTGGGACAGTCGATAATCAGGGGAAACAATTACCATATCCTTTCTTTTTAGTACATCCGCATAAAAAGTATTGGCCATCTCAGGTATTCCCATCATGTAACCACCTCCATGAAAGTATACCATAGCAGGAAGCGGCTTGGTGCTTCCTTGTGGTCGGTAAATCCTTGTACGAATTTTGTGGTTTTTTGTAGTCTTACTCGAAACAAAATGGGTCTCATTTACAACTTCTTTGACCTTTTGTCCTTTAGTAAGTCGAACAAGAGCGTTCATCATTCTCAAGCCCCATTTTCTCGAATTCATGGAAATTATAAATCGAAATTGATTGTATTGAGATTGTAACTCTTTGTCGTACATTTCTTTTTTCACGATCATGACCTTGTATTTTGTGATGAAATAAGTATGAATTAAGTGCTATCACAAAATTAAGAGGTCAAGAAAGCGGGTTCTAAAAGATATCAACGAAATGCTAAATGATTTCACTTTTGTTTTATCCTAGCACTTAGTACATCGTAAAATAAATTCTGTCCGTTTCTGAGGATGCCTTTTTTCTCTACTCTTCGTGCCACCCTTCCGCTTAGCAGGTTCCTTCACTTCGAGTATTAGTGCGGCAGAGCCTTATGAACCTCCGTTGTCGGTTTGTTATACTCGATCACCTGACGCAAGGTCAGGACTTGCAGCCTTTCGGAATCGTTCAGTCATTCGCCTTGATAGCTGAGGCTATCAGGCTGCGGGAGTCCTTGATTAGACTAAAAAACCATTCCTCATAAATCGGACGAAACTTAATTTACAATGCACTTAGTTTAGTCCCTTTGTGCCTCGATTTTCAACAATCAAATATTCTAGCAAAATTTTTGATCCCTCCCTTACCCAACAAAGGTATATAGATCATTCCCCACTACTGCAAATAACTTACCCGCACTTCCTCCCGCCGCGCACTACTCTTTACAAAATTCACCAAGCGCGATTCAATCCCCTTATTCGCTTTCCGATTTTTCCAACGAATACTCAGCAATGGATATTTATTATTGATACTGTCTACGGGATAGTTATAATAAGAGACTTCGCTGATGTAATCCGCATAAAGTGCGAGGATACTTTTTTCAATATTTTTTTCCAAAAGAGAATCACTTTGCAAATTGCTGATTTGATCTTGTAGGCCAATAATAATTCGATTCTCTTCGAGCTTAGGCGCCGTTTGAATTTGATGGATCAAACTATCGACCTGATAATATTGAGCTTCCAGCGCATTGATTTTATCCAAGTCTACTTCCGTACTTGGAATGATTTCTATCTTACTAAAATCGGGGAGTGATTCTTCCAATTTATTTTTCAAAATAGGAATCTCCTTACCCAAAGTAGCGCCATATACTTTGACCCGTAAAATATATCCCTGATCTGTTTTTACACTTCGCCAGCCATCCACGAACTTTTGGCCATCACCAAAACAATCTTGTAGCGCTTGCTTGATTTGATGATCGGTATTGACATTTTGTAAAACCCCACGGAGGATCGTAATACTCGGAATCAAAAGCAAGAGACTAAAAATAAAAATGCCCAATCGAGTCCGTCTTTGCTCGTGTTCATTTTGAAAAGCCTTAACCGGAAAGCTCAAGAGCCGAACAATGAGGTAAGTCGCCAAAGCTACTAAGACCGCATTGAGAAAAAAGAGGTAGATAGAATTGAGCATGATCTCAATATTATTGAGATGGGTGATGTTCTGAAAACTTTCATTGATTTTTCCGTGACGGATAAAATTGGCAAAACCAAAACCAGTCACACAGAGCGGAGGCATCAAAGCGGTAGCGATCGCTACCCCCGGTATCGCATTGGATTTATCTTTTCGGGTACCCGAAATAATTCCTGCAATGCCTCCAAAAAATGCCACACAGGCATCCAAGAAAGTAGGAGAGGTTCTACTCACAATCTCACTGGTCATTTCTCCAAAAGGAGTAAAGAAAAAATAGACCGTACTTGTCACCAAGGCAATCGCAATGGACACCCCAAAATGCTGTAGGGAAATAGAGAGGGTATTATTATCATTGATCCCAACGGCCAGACCGATTCCCAATATCGGAGACATCAAAGGCGAGATCAGCATCGCTCCAATAATTACCGCCGGCGAATTGAGATCCAATCCTAAAGAGGCGATCATGATCGAACACATCAGGAGCCAAGCATTGGCGCCACGCATCCGCATGTTTTTCTTGATACTGATAATGGTACCTTCTTTGTCCTGTCCTTTTTTTAGATCCGTTAGCTCACTAAAAAATTCGGAGATGCCTTCCCATGCTTTGGAAAAACCAGCGGATACTTTTTCGGTGGGTTTGTCCGGTTGGGAAGGAGTGGGTTTGGGTAAGTCAGCCATTCGTCGTTTAATTAAATTAAAAAACCAATAAAAATGCTTGAGAGAAGTTAATGCTTTGTAGGTAAGAGCAGTAGAATTATAGATTAAAGGTGTTAAATATGGGATGGAGCAGAATGCTTTGGCGTTTTTGTATCTCGCAAATCTATTTTGGGAAGCTGCAAATTTGGTTGCGCAAATGCCGCAGATCGATTTAGGAACCAAGGTCATTTTTGCGAGCCCCTTATCTGATTTTTATTCCATCATAATATTTCCATCCTCCATCACCAAAGTCCGATCACTCATGGCCGCGAGTTCTTCATTATGCGTAACAATGACGAAGGTTTGTTGAAAATCGTCGCGTAAACCGAATAATAATTGATGTAAATCTTGGGAAGAAGCGGAATCTAAATTGCCAGAAGGTTCGTCCGCAAAGACCACGGCAGGTTGATTCATCAAAGCCCTGGCAACCGCCACGCGTTGTTGTTCTCCACCGGATAATTGGGTCGGTTTGTGACCTATTCTTTCTGCCAAGCCCAGATAATCCAATAGTTCTTTCGCTCTTTTTTTAGCTACTGCTTCTGGTTGCTTTTTGATAAAAGCAGGGATACATACATTTTCGAGTGCGGTAAATTCCGGCAAGAGGTGGTGGAATTGAAAAACAAAACCAAGGTTGTTATTTCTAAACTCTGCCAATTGCTTAGGATTAAAATCACTGATTTTTTGATCATTGATGATCAGTTGTCCCTGATCGGCGAGATCTAAGGTGCCCAAGATGTGCAAGAGGGTACTTTTTCCCGCCCCTGATTTTCCTACAATGGTTACAAATTCTCCTTTTTCAATATTCAAATTGACGCCTTTTAGAACGTGGAG
>CAYQRA010000746.1:0-3697 GCA_964419315.1 uncultured Saprospiraceae bacterium
CCGTCATGATCGCTTCGCAGATCGACCGAAGACCACGAGCACCCAATTTATATTCGATCGCTTTTTCGGCTACGAATTCTAAAGCGCCTTTGGTAAACTTCAATTTCACGCCTTCTAGATCGAAGAGCTTTTCATATTGTTTGATCAAAGCATTGCGTGGTTCCGTAAGGATTTTGGTCAAGGCTTCTTTGTCGAGTGGCTGTAGATAAGTCAGTACCGGTAAACGACCGACCAACTCTGGAATCAAACCATAAGATTTGAGATCTTGGTGGTTGATGTATTGGAGTAGATTGTCGCGGTCGACGCGTTCTTTGCTTTCATTAGAAAAGCTAATGACTTGGGTATTGATTCGGCGAGCGATGTTTTTTTCGATGCCATCGAAAGCTCCACCACAGATAAAAAGGATATTTTCAGTATTGACTTTTACCATTTTTTGCTCGGGGTGTTTCCGACCACCTTGTGGGGGGACATTGACTTCCGTTCCTTCGAGCATTTTTAGCATCGCCTGTTGAACGCCTTCTCCAGATACATCTCTGGTGATGGAAGGGTTGTCACTTTTTCGAGCAATTTTATCAATCTCATCAATGTAAACGATGCCTTTTTCGGCAGCCGCTACATTATAATCGCAAACTTGTAAGAGGCGACTCAAAATACTTTCTACATCCTCTCCTACATATCCAGCCTCGGTAAATACCGTCGCATCCACAATAGAGAAGGGTACATTCAAAAATTTGGCGATGGTTTTGGCCAAAAGGGTTTTTCCTGTACCGGTACGTCCAACAAAAAGGATATTGGATTTTTCGATATCCACATCATCCGTTCTGGTTTGGCGCAATCGTTTGTAGTGATTATAGACCGCTACAGAAAGGTATTTTTTGGCTTCGTCTTGGCCAATAACGTATTTGTCGAGGTGTTCTTTTATTTCGGTGGGCACAACAGAATCTGGCATAAAAAATTCATCCCTTTCTGATTCTTTGCGACCAGCGTATAATTCTTCCTGAATGATTTCGTCTGCTTGTTCTACACAAACTTCACAAATATGGCCATCAATTCCAGCAATAAGAATCAAGGCTTCCGACTTATCCCGACCACAAAAGGAACAGCGATAATTGCTTTTACTTCTCCTCATTTTCTAAAATTTTGACAGTATTAATCAATTTCTTGAAAACGACTATCCTTGGTTATGAATAAATTAGGGGAAAACACAATCATAATTGATACGATTTTACTTTCCCCTAAACCGTATCTTTTGTTACGTTAAAGTATTTCTACTTTGTGGAACCTAAAGATACTAAAAACTATTTTGACCTAAAATCTACGATAGTTTTCTATTTTTAGACGATGCCTTTGTCACCATCTTTTTTGGCCGTACTGCGATCTAATACTTCATCTACCAAACCATATGTTTTGGCATCTCCAGAAGACATCCAATTATCGCGATCGCAATCAGCAGCGATGGTATCATAATCCTGTCCAGTGTGGCTAGCGAGGATATCATACAATTCTTTCTGCATTTGTTTGATCAATTTATAAGAGATCTCCATATCCGAAACCTGTCCTTGCATTCCGCCTAAAGGCTGGTGAATCATCACTCGACTGTGATAAAGTGCGGTACGCTTTCCAGCAGTACCGGCAGCTAATAATACAGCGCCCATAGAAGCGGCCAGTCCCGTACAAATGGTGGCTACATCAGGAGATACATATTGCATGGTATCGTAGATTCCTAGTCCGGCGATTACAGAACCACCAGGGCTATTGATAAACATGGTGACATCTCTTTTGGTATCCGCAGATTGGAGGAAGAGCAATTGAGCTTGAATAACATTGGCTACATAATCTGTAACCGGAACGCCCATAAAAATGATGCGATCCATCATCAAACGAGAAAATACATCAATCGCTTGAACGTTCATTTGTCTTTCCTCGATAACAGCTGGTGTAAATCCCTGAATATTTGGAGCCGTCGGCATAGACTTTTCAAAATAGTTTTCAAGGTGCATGCTACTCATGCCAAGGTGCTTCGTAGCGTATTTTTTAAATTCATCTTTGTGAAACATAGGTGACCAGTTTTTGATAAGCTAAAGGAAAACCTTTTGCTTATTGGTTTTAAACAAATTTGCGAATTGAGCCAATGACTCAATTCGCAATTTCCGATTTACTATACTTATAACAACAAAGTGTGCAAAAGTTTCAATTTTAGTTTAGAACTTATGTTAAATTATTCCGATTCTACATCCACGACTTCCTCCTCAGTAGATTCTTCTACGGTTTCTACTGGTGCAGGGTTCTGTCTTGCCTGCATTTCTTCTTGTGCTTCTTTAATTACTTTTTCAAATTCTTCCATCGAGATTTTACTTGGCTCTACGCTTACCGCAGTTTTTACTTCTGCAAATAGTTTGTCAGCCATCAACTCTTGGAAAAGTTGTTCCACTTGATCTTTATCTTCCATCAAGCGATTGGCGGTATTGAGGACAATCAATTCATTGCCTTGTCCACCAAAATAACCTCGGATTCTATCTTTAAAACCTTCCAAGACCTCTTCTTCTTTCACTTCGATTTTGAATTCCTCCACCATTTTACTTCGAATCATCGACCATTGTAGGTTTTTGGCGAAGTTTACATATTCCGCATCTACTGCTTCTGCAGTCATTTCATTAGCGGTTTGTAACCAACGTCGGAGGAAAGTCTCCGGCAAATCCATTTTATTTTTCTCTAGCAAATCATCTTGAAAATCTCTAAACAACAAAGATTCTGCTTGACGATCATAGAATTTTACGATTTCCTGTTCTACTCTTGCACGCGCCTCTTCTTCATTACTTACTTTCCCTTCTCCAAAAGCTTTGTCAAAAAACTCCTGAGTAAGATCCGCAGGCATTACCCTTGTTATTTCCTCGATGGTCGCTTCAAACTGATCTCCAATGACTACATCAGCATCCGCTTCCGTGACATTTAGCAAATATTTGCGAACAAAAGTTTCATCTCTATCTTTCTCTACTTTATTGATATCAAAACGAATTTTATCTCCAGAACTCTTCGTCAACAACTCCTCTTTTAAGGCTTCTTCCAATCGATCTTCCACTACTACTGAAAAGGTAGAAGCCCATCCATCCTTCTTCGCTTGATCTCCCTCCAACTCCTCTGCATTGAATTTGACCATGTCGCCTTCTTGAATAGCACCTTCTACCGGTTTCCGCTCTCCTGCTCGCGTACGCGCAACCTCCAAATCCTTGTCGATCATATCGCTAGGTATTTCTACGGCATACTGAGAGAATTTGTTGTCTTTATCAACCCCTTGTAATTCAAATTTTGGAGCAAGACCTATTTCAAATTGAAAAACCACGTCTTTTCCACCTTCATCGAGATCAAATAGTTCTTGATCTTTGGCAGGAATAGGTTGTCCAAGGATATCCAAGTTTTCGTCTTTGAGGTATTGTGTGATTTCGTTTTGCAACATTTCATTGATCACCTCTCCCAAAACAGCTTTACCATAAAGCTTTTTGATCATCCCCATAGGCGTCTTTCCTTTACGGAAGCCTTTCATCGATGCCTTTTTCCGATAGTTTTGCAACTCAGAGTTGACTTTAGGCTCATAATCTTCTGGAGTAAGGGTAGCAGTTAATAGTGCATGTAGGTTGTCAATATCTTCACGGACAATCTTCGACATAATTGGATATTATTTAAAATTCGGATAATTAAC
>CAYQRA010000747.1:0-3688 GCA_964419315.1 uncultured Saprospiraceae bacterium
TAATGGCAGTGGTGGTTTTCAGACCTTTCCGCTTCGACTTACTCATCCCAATGGGCTTTTTCCACTAGCAATTGATACCGGAGATTTAGATGGCGATGGTGATTTGGATTTGGTGGTCAGTTATTATTCTTCGATCTCTTACATAGTTTTTGAGAATGATGGTACCGGAAAATTCCAAGCAGCTAGTGTTCTAAAAGCTACCAAAAATGCTTCTTGTGCAATCCTTCATGATCGTGATAATGATGGCGATCTAGACATTAGTGCAACTGATGAAGGAGATGATCTCCTTTTTCTTTTCGAAAATAAAGAAATTGAAAACAGTGTTGGTTCGGTTATCGAATCCCTCAATTCATTGGCGATGAGTCCCAACCCTTTTCGAGAAGAAATCTTAATTGAATTTGAATTGGAAGAATCAGAAAATATGAAATTGGAGATCCTCGATCTCGAAGGAAAGCAGGTAATTATTTTATGGGAAGGAAAATTATCTCCCGGCAAACGCCAATGGCGGTGGAATGGCCAAAATGCCTCCGGCAAGGAAGTAAGCAATGGCGTCTACGTTGTACAAATGACTTTAGGCAAGAAGCTCCTTTCTGAGAAGTTAATCAGAAAATAAAAAAAGCCTCTTTTCAAATAGGAATTTGCTGAGATCCTATGAACTGAAAAAGAGGCTTTAGAGAGAGTGTTGTAGTTTTTCGTCGCTTTAATTTTAAAATAAATCCTGTAGGGTGTTTTATATTTTTTGTTGTTTTTGAAAAATTTTAGTTTTACTCTTATTTCTATCATCAATATAGGCAAGCTAAATCTCTACTTCAAATTACATTTTTCCTAAATGTCAGGTTTCTAAATTTCACTCCTAAGAATCTTAAAATCATGTCCCTGCTCGAATTTAGTGCCCACGGTATTTACTGCCCCATCGCAGACTTTCACATCGATCCGATTCGAAAAGTAGCGAAGGCTTTGATTACCCACGGCCATTCCGACCATGCGCGCAAAGGAATGGGGCAATACCTTTGTAGTGATTTGGCTAAACCTACCTTGGTACACCGACTTGGGAAACAGCATTTGATAAATAGCCTCCCTTATGGGGAAGAAATTTCCATAAATGGTGTAAAAATCTCCTTTCATCCAGCAGGTCACATCATTGGTTCCGCTCAAATTCGACTCGAATATCGGGGAGAAATAGCCGTAGTCAGTGGCGATTATAAAATCCAAGACGATGGCCTTACTCAGGCTTATGAACCCATTCCTTGTCATACCTTTATTACGGAAAGCACTTTTGGGCTTCCTATTTTTTGTTTTCCTCCACAAGATCTTGTCTTTGAGGAGATTAACCAATGGTGGCAAGCAAACCAAGAAATGGGAAAAGTCAGTATTCTGATGGCTTATTCACTAGGGAAATCTCAACGAATTTTGCAGTATTTAGATCCTTCCATAGGTCCAATCTACTGTCATGGCTCCATTCAGGCAGTCAATGAGATCATTCAAGCACAAGGAATTCCCCTAAAAAATTCACTTCCTTTGGAAGAAAACCTAAATAAAGAAGCCTTGAAAGGCGCAATGATCATCGCACCCTCTGGTGCCTTAAAAGGGGATTGGCTTGATTTGGTCGAACCCTTTGTTACGGGGGCCTGTTCGGGTTGGACCGCTAGTCGCAAAGGTGGGTTTGGGCCAAGTGCCGATCGCGATTTCCTGCTTTCTGATCACGCCGATTGGGAGGGACTCAATTTAGCGGTAAAAGAATGCGGCGCGGAGAAGGTTTATGCGACGCATGGCTATGATGAGGTTTTTAGTCGATGGCTTGTAGAGCAGGGAATAGATGCAGAAGTGTTGGAATTGGAAGCTTAGAGCACTAATTTTTTGGCCTGCAATTCTTTTCCAAAAAATAAACTTCCTTGTTGGGCAAAGGCTTTTGGGGAACCAGTGGTCAAAAATTCTACCCTTCCATTTTGCGTACAATATTGATCCATCTCTGGATGACGTTGCAAATAATCCACTAAGCTATTGGCCACGATTTCTCCTTGTGTCAAAATCTGAATATTGGGATTTAGAAAGGCTTGGATCTTATCCAATAGGAGTGGATAATGGGTACAAGCGAGCAATAAGGTGTCCATTCTGGGCGCAGCCGCTTGGATGCGATCTAGGTGTTGTTTTATAAAATAATCAGCGCCGGGGGAGTGATGTTCCATGTTTTCAACCAGTGGAACCCACATCGGGCAAGCCTCCTGCACTACCTTTAATTTTGGAAAAAACTTTTGGATTTCGATCAGATAGGATTCGGAAGCGACGGTGCCAGGAGTAGCCAGAATTCCAACCTCCTTGCTCTTGGTGAAAGTACCAATCAACTCAGTGGTCGGGCGGATGACGCCTAAGACCCGGTGATGTCCTTCTAAGTAAGGTAGTTTTTTTTGCTGGATGTTTCGCAGGGCTTTGGCACTAGCGGTATTGCATGCCAAAATAACAAGGCGACAGCCTTTGGCAAAAAGCGCTTGAACACATTCCCAAGTGTATTGGTAAACGGTGTCAAAGCTTCGAGTACCATAAGGCGTCCGAGCATTGTCTCCGAGGTAGATGTAATCGTATTGCGGGATTTGCTTCCAGATTTCTTTAAAAATCGAAAGCCCTCCATATCCAGAGTCAAAAATACCTATTGGGCCGCTGTTGTGCTTAGACATTTTTAGGCAACTAAGCTAGGGCTGTTTTTCCCACTAATTTTTCCCTTTGCTTTTTGATGCTATCCGATTTTAGGTAATCGTCAAAATCCAATAAGCTGTCGATGATGCCATTTGGAGTAATCTCAATAATTCTGTTGGCTACGGTTTGGATCAATTGATGGTCATGCGTAGTAAAGATCATATTGCCTTTAAAATCTTTCATCCCGGTATTGAGTACCGTAATGGATTCCAAATCTAGGTGATTGGTTGGTTCGTCGAGCAATAAGAAGTTGGGTTTTTGTAGCATGATTTTAGAGAGCATGCAACGTACTTTTTCTCCTCCTGAAAGGACACTAGAGTTTTTATTTACTTCTTCTCCCGAAAACAACATTCTACCCAAGAAGCCTCGGATAAATTGTTCGTCTTTATCGGTGGAATATTCGCGGAGCCAATTGATTAGATCTTGATCTTTATCGGCAGTGAAAAACTCGTGATTGTCATTCGGCAAATAATCCCAAACGATGGTTTGACCAAATTCGATGGTGCCAGTATCGGCTTGGGTTTTACCAGAAACCACATCGTAAAAAGCAGTTACTGCAGAGGAGTCTCCCAATAAGACAATCTTTTCACCGTGGTTCATGGTGATGTCTAAGTTCTGGAAAAAGTATTCTCCAGCTTCATTTTTCTTACTGAGTTTGCTGAGTTTGAGAATTTGATCTCCCGGCTCTCTTTCTGGTTGGAAAGCGATAAAAGGATATTTTCTACTGGAAGGACGAATTTCTTCAAGGTTCAATTTATCCAAGGCTTTCTTTCTACTCGTCGCTTGGCGCGACTTAGATGCATTGGCACTAAAGCGAGAGATAAACTCCATCATCTCTTTTCGCTTCTGCTCCGTTTTTTTGTTTTTATTGGCAATTTGAGAAGCCATCAATTGACTAGACTCGTACCAAAAAGTATAATTACCGGTAAAGATCCGAATCGACCTAAAATCAATATCAACTACATGCGTGCAGACCATATCCAAAAAGTATCTGTCG
>CAYQRA010000748.1:0-2104 GCA_964419315.1 uncultured Saprospiraceae bacterium
TAGATCTATCTTTTCCGTACTTAATTTTACGCCTCTCCTTCCAATAATGTTCAAGGCCAACTAATTTACCGTTTTAATTGGCTCTCTTAAGTTGTTCGACGGAAACCGACTGAAAGAAGGTTCACAAAGTAATTACTCTCAATTTATTTTTTTAGATTTTGATAAAATTTCACATTAATTACTCTGTGAATCTTCGATTTCCTTACCAGTCAATCATTTAGCAATTTTATCAAAATCAAATAAATTAAGCTTAATTTTGTTCCGTCCCTTACATTAATGCTTTTGAGGCCAGATGGTTCAATCAAAAAGCCAGTACAAAGATCATTCCTCGTACTGGCTTTTGGCGCAATGCTCCCGAAAATGAGGCAAAAGGCCCTTGAAATTTGTTGAAAGTCTATTTGAGCAATAGCGAACCGGTGCCCGCCAAGTAGCCTTTATTATATACCTCAACGGTATATTTGCCATCGCTAAATGCGGTATTGGGTTCCCAGAGGAAACAACCAACCATCGCATCGTTGCTATAATCCAATTCTTTTATTTGGGTATAGCGTACTTCTTGGTTGGATGCTCCGCTAGTCATAATTCCTGAACCTAGGTTTTCTACTGCTAAGGTTTCTCCAATCGGATTGATCAAACGGACGTAAAATTTTTCAACACCAGGTATGGTCACTTCATTTTTGGTCGTGGTAAAACAAACTTTGACCCGATCCGTTTTTGCAGCGGAACGCGTTTTAGCTGGCTTACCACTTTTTTTAACCTTCCAAGAAGTAGCCGTGACATCCATTACTTTTACAACAGACGCTTGCGTTACTTTTTCATTCAACTTCGCTTTATCCTTTTCCAAAGATTCTTTCTCACTAACCAAGGCTGCTTTTGCACTTACGAGTTCTGTATTCATGGTTTTTTGCGAACTAAGATCTGTTTCGAGTACTTTTTTATCTTGCGCCAATTTTACATTCTCTTGTTCCAATAATTCATTCTCTTGTTTGAGTTGAGTGACTTCTGCGACATAGCCATCTAGTTGGCTTCGTAGACTACTCATCATTTCTTGTACTTCGGCCAATTCATTTTTCGACTTTTTGCCTTGCCCAATAAGCCGACTGATTTTATTTTTCTTTTCCTGCAATTCTTGCTTTTGCTGGTCGATCAAAGCATTCAATTCTTCATTGCCCGTTTTCATGGATTCCAATTCAGACAAAGCTTCATAATATTGCTTTTCTAGTTCTAATTTCAATTTTGCACTATCATCTACTTCCTGCGTTAGCCGAGCATTTTCCTTTTCGTGGTTCATTTTATTATTGTACAATAAAAAGGCATTGATCCCCAAAAGACCAATGATAATGGCAGCTACTATCGCTGTGAAATTAGTTTTTGACTTAGTTGTGCTCATGATTGATTTTTTAAGTTTAAAATTTAGTTTTTATAAGGGCCACTCCATAAAAATGGTGGATAAAGCCCAATGGATTCTAATTTTTACAAAATTAAGTAAATAAACAAGGCAAAATTATTGAATACGAGTTATTTTTTTCTCGGATTTTGCTTTTTTGATTAAAATATAGTCAGTAATCCGTTTTTTAACTTATCTTAGATGGCCATCAGGTTTATTTTGAGTGGGACTCGATATTTATATTTTTACAAAAGAGTCCATTACTTTACTAGGTTTATCCTCCTAAGATGATATTTTTGGGAATAACGTTGCATTAAGCGCTATTTTCATTTACAAAACCTTATCCTAATGTTTGAAAAACTTGATTTGACCAATGTATTATTCTTGGATATCGAAACCGTTTCGAATACACCAGATTATGAATCCCTTTCAGAAACCATGCAAGGGATGTGGAAAATCAAGAGCCGACAAATCCTGAGAAAGAAAGCAGAGGATATGACCGAAGAAGAGTCCATCCAACTTTTTCCGGAGCGTGCGGGGATCTTTGCTGAATTTGGAAAGATTGTTTGTATCTCTGTGGGGATCGTTGTGCGAAAACCAGATACGCAACAGTTGATGGTGCGCCTAAAGTCTTTCGCCAGCGATGATGAAAAAAAGCTATTGCAAGATTTTGCCAACTTAGTCCCAGATATGTGCGATGGGATAATTTCCCCATGG
>CAYQRA010000748.1:2114-3685 GCA_964419315.1 uncultured Saprospiraceae bacterium
AGATGAAAAGAAGTTACTACAGGAATTTTCTGGCTTAGTCGAACAATATTATAATAATACCAGTCGACATTATATGTGTGGCCACAATCTCCGAGAATTTGATGTCCCTTACATCTGTCGACGGATGGCAATCAATAGAATGGCTTTACCTGCCGCCTTGGATATTTCGGGCAAAAAACCGTGGGAGACCAAACACCTTTTAGATACTTTAGAAATGTGGAAGTTTGGCGATTACAAAAATTACACCTCTCTGAAGTTGCTGTGCGCAGTATTCGGAATCCCTTCTCCAAAAGATGATATCGACGGTAGTGAAGTAGGAGGGGTTTATTGGAATGAAAATGACCTCGACCGGATTGCGCGCTATTGCGAAAAAGATGTTTTGGCCGTTGTCCAACTTCTACTGAGTTATATGAGATTGCCTTTACTGACAGAGGAGGAAATTGTGCTAGTGGATGATCCTGCCAATTAGAAAGCTAAGGATAGTGGAAAGTTGTTTTATAAAATCTCAACATTTTAACTACAAGTCGCTAGGTGTTTCCTAACAATATGATTATATTTGATTGTCCAACAGGAAAGTTGTTTGTTAATCCAACAGAAAGTTGAGACCTAAGATGTTTTTTGTTCTAATTGATCTTCTTTTTTATTTTACATAGCTGTGCTAGACCACAATGGAAAAAGAAATAATGGAGCAAAAAATTGGGTCGCAGGCCTATTTTATTTGGAGCATTTGGATAACTTCTAGGCTACAGGCGGAGAGGATTCTCAGAAATGGAGATGCTCGCCGATGTTTTGCCTAAATGTTGGATATTGAGAATAGAATAAAAGGTTTTCAAAATTACTGTATTGATTTTGCTTGATCGATTAGAAGTTTGAGGAAGGAGTCCTTAAGGCTAATAGGTTTTTTTTGCCTTTGAGAACCCAAGACTACATTATTATTTGGTATGCGTGATCTATTTGTCATTGTCGGTTATTGTTTATTATTACTCTTAGGCTCTGTCTTTCAGGGACTAGGCTTCTTTAGTCTTTGGGAAACGGAAACGATTGTCCTCGGTTCGGCACCCAAAAAAGCAATGGAATTGTATCATTATGATTTTGAAAATAGAGCAAAAGAAATCCCTAATATTAATGACGTTTATTTAAACTCCGTTCCTCAGTTTTATAAAACCAGCCGCGATCTCCTCTTTCTTTTTTTGGTGTTTTTTTTTATTTTTAGCTACTTGGTAATTAAGGAATATTTTCTCCTTAGTCAAAGGGAAATCGTTGGACAAGAAAGGGTTCGTATCCATCAAGAATTAGAATTGAAAACCCGTCAGGCGATGCGACAAAAAATAGCAGAAAAAGACCGACAACTGACGGTCGTTACGGTAGCATTGGAAGAAAAAAATAAAATGCTCTCTGGGATCAAATTGAAATTGAATGATCTGAAGTCCAAATCCGAAACCATCGCTAGAAATGACTTAGCTTCGCTTAGCTATACGATTGATCGCAATCTTGATTCTAAAGGCGACTGGATTCAATTTCAACAACATTTTTCTCAGTTACATCCTAGTTTTTTTGCTCAACTCAAAAAA
>CAYQRA010000749.1:0-3675 GCA_964419315.1 uncultured Saprospiraceae bacterium
TCATGCCGCGCCTCGATTAAGAAAAAAATCCTCTCTTTCAAAATCACAATTAACTCATGACACAGTGTACTTAGTACCTTTTAATTAACTGTTTTTAAATTAAAATTTGTATTTGTCTATGAAAAATTTAATCGTATTAGCTGTCGCAATATTTGCGTTTACACAAATAGGAATGGCCCAGTCTGCTATGAAAATTGGTAAAATTGGATTTTCCCTTTCTCCCATGGGAGAATCTTATGGAGTATCTTCCTTTGATGAGATTTTGGATTTGGCTAAAAATAAAAATGAAGTGATTCGAGATTTATCTGAATTTGAGGGGGATTTAGTTGCTTGTGTTTCTGGTGGATATGCTGGATTACAATTTATGTTGACTCCCAAAAAAGCCAACCGAGCACTTTTGTTAAATGCTTCTTTGGCGCTAGGAAAAGAAATGTTTATTAGTAGTAATGAATTCGATCCTTTTGCTGGAAATCAATTTGGAATTGATGGAGGCCCTGATCAAATTGCTAGTCCATTTTCTGATGATTTTCAAGCCGAAGAAGTGTCAACCGCAGCGTATTGTGTAGTTGAAAATGAGTTTCGTTTGGATGCCACTTGGGTTCACCTAAAGACGATTGGCAAACGGTTTACTTTATATGGTGGATTTGGAGGAGCTGTGGGGGCGACTTATAATAATGACTTTATTGTGATGGGAAATGAGCGCATTGAAAATGCAGCAGAGGATGAGGCGCAATTTAGAGAAATCAATGAAACCTACGAGTCCAAGAATAGTGTCTTGGGTAGAGCTCATGCCTATGGTGGAGTAGGTTATAGATTTGCGAAGCATTATGAAGTTGCCATAGAAGGAAAACACGGCATTGGAGTGCAAAAAGCCTTAGGCGGTCCAAGTCATTTTATCCGAGGAAGTGGGGTTTATGGATTGACTATTCGCTATGTATTGTAATTGTGAAAAGACGATTTCGTCGACTTAAGAAAAAGTGATTATTTTTTAAAAAGCCCGAGGAATTTGATTCCTTGGGCTTTTCGTTTTTTTGTTAAGGACTTACTTCTAAAACTTTGATTTTTAAGTTAAGTTTTTGGTCATAATAAGCAGCGATCTATTCAAGCTCCAATCTTGCAGATCAGGTATTTTTTGCCACTTAATTTTTGAGATTAGAATTCGAGTATCAATGGTCTCTTCCCAACTTATCGGAAATCCTTTTTGTTTTAATAAAGTAACGATCTCTTTTCCAATTTCGATGGCCTCTTTATCCTTTTGATTGATACTATCAAAGGCAAGATATAGATTTTCTATTTCTGGAGATATTGCTCTTTCCAAATCTTGAGTGTGATAAAAACAATATCCTTTGGCTTTGATTTTGAGTTTTTCTAATTGCTCCTTTACTTGATTTACATCATCATAGCCATCTTGTTTGGTATATCCCGCTTTGTGAATCGCTATAATTCCATTTTCACTTAATTGATCAAATACCTCCGCTAGTTTATCAAAGTCAGTTGGTGATTTCCAATGCTTACTTGCTGCTTGTAGAAGTGCAAATTGCGATGCTATTTCTTTGCGAATCCAGTTTTTATCAATCTCCTTTTCATCATAAAACATTTCTAGAATACCAGAAAGAATTTCTTCTTTTGAGTCAAAACCAAATTGAACCTCTTTGTCTATTTGCTCTTTTGCTTCTTCTTTTAATTCAATTGTCATTGCTAATTGATTAGTTAATAAAGTCCTTCTCTTTCTAATCTTAAAATAGATAAAATTCCTGGTTATTTTTTGGCAGGGGCTCTAATCAGAGAGGGGAAAAAAGTAAACTACTTTTAGATGGAAGGATTAGTTGCGACCTTTTAGGATCGGAACATTCCTTAAATAGAAGAGACCAATTGAAATCTATTCTTCGTTTTCCAACTGCTCCAATAAGTCATCTATGAAATAAATTAAATCTCCTTTTTCGTATTCTTGCGGGAATCGTTTTCCGTTGACCAACATCGCTGGGGTAAAATTAATCCCATTCGTTTGACACCAATTGCGTTGCTCCACTAAAATGTTTTTATAAGACTCCTTTGGGGGCTCTTTTTTTTCCATCCATTTCTTGAGATCTACCTTGTCAGCATATACTTCCTCCAAGGTATTCCAGAGCGCCTCCGAACCTTTTTTATTATAAACGTCAAGCAAAAAAGAGGTGATCCGATAAACCTTATCATCTTCTTTTTCTAGGTCAACATTGAAGCGAATAATTACTCGAATGCTTTCTCCAAAATTTTTAAGAAAGTTTTCTACATCAGCATGCATTTGTTTGCAATAATAGCAGAAAGGATTGGTGACAATGATTAATTCTAAGGGGGCATCAGGCGCTCCAAAAACTATTTCTCCTGCAATGGGAGGAATCATTTCCAAAGTTCGCTTATTGCTATAGATGGCATTGAATAAAGAAAATTTTCGTTTGAATTGATAATGTTGTAATTCTATTTTTTCTAGCTTGTTGGTTTTTCTGATGATGGGTAAAATGAAACTGGTAAGAATTACGGAACTTAATAAACTGATTAAAAAGAATAAGGTGTTTTTTAGATCAAAACTAAGAAATGACAAGTCTACCAATAGCACTACCGCAATGGCTTGTAAGCATAGAATAGCGACAATGCTTAGGCAAAGGGGACACCATTTTCCAACTACAAAATATTGATAATAAATAGAATATAAGTTGATGGGAAGAGCCAATAAAGAAAGGCTAATCAATACCGAGCTATTAGCGGAGCCGCTCAAGAAAAGTAAAATCCAAGTCAGGGTAAAAGCGACAAAAGTAACTAAGCTAACTTCACTAAGTTTTAGGATACCAAATAACTGTGCACCTTTAGAATTTAAAACTTCCTCACAACTGGTTTGCTCGGATAGATTGCACATGTTGTCCGAGATCGTAGAGGCAAGACCTAGTTCATGTTTGATGATCGCAATGCTAAAGTATAGCCCGCCAAGACCTAAGATAAAATGGAGCAAAGAAAAAAGACTGCTATGGGTATGAATAAAGAAAGCGAGGACGATGCAAAGTAGACTAGAGGCTATCCCAATCGTTTTTCTTAGGAAAGAAGACTTTACATCTTTTTTGAAGCCTGCACTTTTTTCAACCGCTAAAATTACCCCATTCCAAATGCTAAGAAAATCGCTAGGACGGATGTTCTTTTTTTCATTTTGATCATAGTGAATCCAATATTCTTTTTCTTTTTTTTCGACCAAGACAAAGTCTTCTTCTTCCGCTATAACGTGCGCTATAAATGGGCTAGGTAGTTGTTCCAATAGGGCGAGCTCTGCGGGAAGTTCCATCGCGACGTTTTCAATGTTGAAGTGGTCCAAGACGCCAGTGAGGGCATGTAAGCTAGGGTAAGAAGGATGACTTAAGAGTTGTAAATTTAATTCCTCCTTATTGATTTCAATGTCATTGGCCGACAAGAGTTTAACCAATACGTAATATAATTCTTCTTTCATGTTTTAGTTTTTATAGCATCCATAATTATATTTTTTCTTTGTTCAAAGACTAAAGCCCCACCAATGATCGGAATCATTGGCAGGACTTTATTTTGATGAATTATATTTTTTAATACAATTCTCTACTAGCACTCATGGCAAGGCTTTCTAGTGTGGGGATTGCCGCCACTGTTGTTTCCACTACAGCCACAACCTCTTCCGCCTTT
>CAYQRA010000750.1:0-3666 GCA_964419315.1 uncultured Saprospiraceae bacterium
CGACCAGCCAACAAGGATGCGCTCAAAAAATGCCTCGCTAAAGCAAAAAATAGCCTAGATCAAAATACAAAAGAATTTATTTTACAAAGTACTAAGCTGTTCCGTTAGACACTTTGGTATAAGTCGGTACGCTATACCGTTCTACAAATTCTTTCATTTCATCGAGCATGTCTGGCGAACCGATAACGATGGTTTGCCTTTCGTGCAAATCACTTGGCTCGATATCCAAGATTCGATTGAGTTGGGTGGTAATGGCTTTACCTCCTGCTTGTTCTACTACAAAAGCTAATGGATTGCATTCATAAAGCAAGCGCAATTTTCCCTGTGGATACTTCCGCGTATTGGGGTAAAGGAAAATACCGCCTTGGAATAAAGTTCGATGAATATCGGATACCATAGAGCCAATATAACGCAAGCGTAAATTGAGGTCAGAACAATAATCAATGTAGCGGCGCATCTCAATATCAAATTTCAAATAATAGCCCTGATTGACCGAATAGTATTGTCCTCGATTAGGGATTTTAATATCTTTATGAGACAGACAGAATTCTCCAATCGTTGGATCAAGCGTAAATCCATTTACCCCTCGTCCAGTGGTATACACCAAGATGGTGGAAGTTCCATAAATCACATAACCAGCCGCCACGAGTTCTGTTCCTTTTTGTAAAAAATCTTTCATTTCGCAAGGACCAGAAACATCAGAAATTCTTCGATAGATACCAAAGATGGTTCCTACCGAAACATTTACATCGATATTCGAAGAACCATCCAAAGGATCAAACACGACTACGTATTTGGCATTTTTAGATTCTACCGAAGGGATGGGAATAAAACTTTCGTTTTCCTCAGAAGCGATGCCACAGCATTCGCCACTATTCTTTAGGCAATCAATCAATTTCTCATTGGCATACATGTCCAACTTTTGTACCGTATCTCCAGTGGCATTGGCCGATCCTTCTACGCCAAGAATATTGACCAATCCAGCTTTATTAACTTCGCGATTGACAATCTTGGCCGCTACACCGATATCTCTCAGTAAGCCCGTAAGTTCACCTGAAGCGTAGGCAAAGTCTTTTTGTTTTTGAATGATAAATTCATCAAGGGTGACAATTCGATTCATTATTAGATTAGGTTTTAAGTTTTGCGCTATTAAGTATGGATAAGTAGGTCTATGTTAAAAGTAAACGCTTCCCTTTTATCTCTAAACGCTATAAAATGGGAAAGGCATTGGTGACAACAAAGATAAACGAATTTAGCTGTAAAGCGAAACCGCTTCCTATTTTAGATTTTAAGTAATTCGTACCAATGGGTTACCAATTATTTAGCTATTTTTACGCCTTAGCCGTTAAATGTAAACATTCTCAAAATTTCTCGGTTTCATTTACATAAACGAAGCATAGAAGTATAAATAAGAAGCTAAAAGGTGCTAAAATAATAATAAGCCTAATTTACACCCTCTTTCTTTCTCCTGATTATACGCGAAATAGTAGAAGCTGTTCTAAAATTTTCAACAAAATTTTCCCTTTTGAAGGAATTAGCCGTACTCAATAAATATTTTGTCAAATACCGCAAGCACCTCTTGCTAGGGATCGTCTTTGTGTCCTTATCCAACTACTTTAGAGTATTGCAGCCGCAAATGATTCGGCAGGCATTAGACCTTGTCGTTGAAAACATTAGTTTATACAAATTGTACGCAGGTTTTGAGCAACAGCATGAACTGTTTTTAAACCTCGGACAAACCCTGATGTTCTTTGGATTATTGGTTTTACTGCTCGCTCTGATGATGGGGATCTTTATGTACTTTATGCGGCAAACCATCATCGTCATGTCGAGGTTGGTGGAATATGATATGCGGAAAGAAATATTTGGACATTACGAAAAATTATCCCTTTCCTTTTACAAACAAAAAAACACCGGAGATTTAATGTCTCGGATTACAGAAGATGTATCCAAGGTAAGAATGTATCTAGGGCCAGCTTTACTTTATGGTATCAATCTCGTGTCTCTTTTTGTCTTTGTCATTTGGTCGATGCTGAGTGTCAGTGTCGAACTAACATTGTATAGTTTACTCCCACTCCCCTTTTTGTCTTTGTCCATTTATTATGTCAGTAACCTGATCAACAAAAGGAGTACCATTATTCAACAACAACTCGCCACACTTAATAGTACCGCACAGGAAGTTTATTCTGGCATCCGAGTAGTAAAATCTTATGTCCAAGAAAAACCGATGAGTCGTTTCTTCGCGGATCAGAGTGAAGATTATAAATTAAAATCGCTAGACCTCGCTAGGGTCAATGCTGCTTTTTTTCCTTTGATGATTTTATTGATTGGAATTAGTACGACGCTTACGGTTTATATTGGTGGACTGCAAGTTGTCAAAGGGAATATCACCCCAGGAAATATTGCGGAGTTTGTCATTTATATTAATATGCTGACTTGGCCAGTAACTGCCACAGGCTGGATTGCTTCGCTGATTCAACAAGCTTCCGCTTCGCAAAAACGCATCAATGAATTTTTAGAAACGGTTCCAGAAATTCGCAATATCGCGCAGGACAAAAGTCCTATCCACGGAGCCTTGACTTTTGATAAGGTCTCCTTTGTTTATCCAGATAGTGGCACCAAGGCTTTGCAGGAAGTATCTTTCCAATTGAAGGAAGGACAAAAGATGGCCATCATTGGTAAGACGGGTTCGGGAAAATCCACTATTGCAGATTTATTGGTCAGGATGTATGATATTGATGAGGGTGCCATTTTGATTGATGGAAAAGATATTCGGGAACATGATTTATCCACGCTGCGCGAACGCATTGGTTATGTTCCACAAGATGTCTTTTTGTTTTCAGATACCGTTTCCGGAAATGTCGCTTTTGGAAGACCCGAAGCTCCGCAATCCGAGATTGAAGAGTTTACCCGCTATGCGGCGGTGTATGATGACATTATGGAATTGACCGAAGGTTTTGACACCAAAGTTGGGGAACGTGGCGTGACCCTATCGGGAGGACAAAAGCAAAGGGTTTCTATCGCTAGAGCTTTGATCAAAAGACCAGATATTGTTTTACTCGATGACTGCCTTTCTGCGGTCGACACCACTACGGAGCAACAAATTTTGGGCTACCTCAATACGACTTTGGCCAATAAAACAACCATCATCATTACGCATCGAATTTATTCCTTATTGCAATTCGATCAAATCATTGTATTGGAGGAAGGAAGAATAACGGAGCAAGGGACGCATGAAGAATTGCTTGCGAATAAAGGTTTTTATTTTGATATTTTTGAGCAGCAACGAATGGAAGATTTGGAACGCCAGTAGAGTCAAAATACTTTGACCAAAATATGGTCTTCTTTTTTTTCGAGGTAACTATTTGATTCTCCCGTTTTTCATAAATGCTCAGTAAAAATCTTTTCGTTTTAAATAGGCTCTTCTCTAGCTACTTTTTACTTCTGTCAATACCCCATTCTCTTAAAAAATAAAATACACTGCCCTTAAAATGTAAACACGATCTGTTCGCTATTACCTGCCGGTAATAGGCAGATCTAAGTAGAGGTCTACTGACCGACACCACTCTCTGTTTGGTGAAAGCTATGGAATACTTAGAATGTGAGGTCGAAGACCTCAACGTTGATCCGTCTACGACTTGTAAGTCGTAACGAACAGCTTATTTT
>CAYQRA010000751.1:0-3657 GCA_964419315.1 uncultured Saprospiraceae bacterium
GTTCTTTGTGGACTAAATAAAATTTTAACCTATAATGTCCAAACACAGGAGTAAACTATTTTTCACTCTAGCGATGCTTTGTCTTGCCTATGTTTCTATAGCACAACCAAAGTATAATTCTCCATATTCCCGTTTTGGAATGGGTGATTTGTTCGATCAAAATTTTGTCAATCAAAGTGGTATGGGAGGACTCTCTACCGCTTATAATGATGCTGCTCACCTCAATATTCTCAATCCTGCTTCTTTGCCACATTTGAGAACAACTGCTTTTGAATTGGCGGCAAATACTCGCTACTCTGCGCTCGAAAATAAAGATGGGACTAAAGCGACGCTTTGGGGAGGAAATTTATCCTACCTAGCCTTGGGCTTTCCCATGCAAAATTCCATCAATGAAGTTTTGGATCAACGGAAGAAAAAAGTGAAGTGGGGAATGTCTTTAGCTTTGGTTCCTTTTACTACGGTTGGCTACGATATAAAGACCACCTCCTTTTTGCCAGGGGCGGATACTATTCGCTATGCTTATGAAGGAACAGGGGGAACCTATCGTTTTGTTTGGGGAAATGGGATAAAGATCAAAAACTTTTCTGCGGGAATCAATGTGGCTTATCTATTTGGAAAAATCAGTCGCGAACGCCGAGTAAGTCCCGATCTGGAAAATGTATATGACCAAACTTTTATTGACGATTTTAGTGTAGGTGGATTTTTATGGGATGTTGGATTTCAATACGATTTGGAATTGGATAAGGATCGTCCAGAAGATGAAATCAGTTCTAAGAAAATAACCTTTGGTCTGACTGCTAGTGCGAATAATAAATTCAGAACCAATTCTAGTTTTTTATACCGTTCCTTTAATGCTTCTTATAATGACCTCGACACGGTTGCGGCTGCTACGGAAGTGATCGGCGAAGGGCTGTTGCCAGGCTTTATCAGTGTGAGTGCCATGTATGTAAAACGGAATAAAGTGAAATTGGGTGTTCAGTTTGATAGCCGCCAATGGAGTGCTTATTCCAATGATGCGAAATCAGATACTTTGAACAATACCATCCGCATCGCTGTTGGTGGAGAATACATCCCAGATTTTTCTTCTTACAATAATTATGCTGCTAAAATACGTTATAGACTCGGTGCCTTTTATGGTACAGATCCCCGTTCTGTTTTTAATAATTCCTTAACCAATTATGGAATAAATATTGGGTTTGGTTTACCAGTTATTCTTCCGAGGCAGCGAACTTCGTTTGTCAACGTTGCATTTGAGCTAGGTAAATTTGGTACCCCAGAATCACTCCAAGAAACCTACGGAAAACTTTCTCTTGGTTTTACATTAAACGATAACTCCTGGTTTTTTAAACGAAAATTCAATTAATCATGAAATACTTCAAAGAATTCCTGCACACGACTTTATTAGTTGCTTTTTGTACTTTTTCTTTTTCGCTAAGCTTACAAGCCCAATGTGGTAAGTTCGCAGACTCTCCCAATGAGAGTGATGCATTAGCGGCTCATTCCCTTTACCGAGATGCCATCAAGACGGATAACTTTATGGAGGCATTTGACAATTGGAAAATGGCCTATGAAATGGCTCCCGCCGCAGATGGTAAACGAAATTTCCATTACGTAGATGGTCGCAAACTCTACATGGAAAAATTGAAAAATGAGACAGACGATGCAAAGAAAAAAGAATACATCGAAATGGTGACTAAGCTTTACCACGAACAAATTGAGTGCTATGGGGAAGAAGGAGAAGAAGCACGTTTGTTGGGAAGACTTGGTTCTGACATGTTCTACTATTTCCGAACTCCTTACACTAAATTGATTGAGACACTTGCTTCGGCAGTGGAGAAAGGTGGAAATGCTTCGGAATATATTCTTTATGAGCCGTATGCGACCGCTATTGTCTACCAATTTGAAAAAGAGAAAGTAGACGCTGCTACTGCTCGTGATGTTTATACTACCTTAAATGCCATTGCCGATCATAATGTGGAAAATAATTCAGACTATGGGACTTACCACAAAGCGTCTCAAGATCGAATGAATAATGTGTTTAAGAAAATTGAAGATCAAATTTTTGACTGTGACTATTTCAAGGACAAATTGGTACCAATGTACCGAGAGAAGCCTGACGATATGGAAACAATCAAGTATGTTTACAATAAATTGAAAATACAAGATTGTGATAAGACTTTGCCAATCATGGTAGAGTTGGAAAATAAATTCAAAACTTTAGCACAAAGCATGAATGCTGGAATTGAGTCTGAAAGACGTGCCAATAATCCTGGCTATGATGCTTCGCAATTGCAAAAAGAAGGAAAGTATTCTGAAGCCATTGCTCGATACAAAGAAGCGATCGCTCAAGAATCTGATCCAGAAGCTTTGGGCCAATTTTACTACACCATCGGATACCTGCAAGCTTGGAAGGTCAGAGAATATTCTTCGGCGAAGAAAAATGCTAGAAAAGCAGCAGAGCTCAAGCCGTCTTGGGGAAAACCAGTGGCATTGCTAGGAGACCTTTATGCCAAGCAAAGTACTTCTTGTAATGACGATTGGGAAAAACGTTTGGCCATCATTGCTGCCCTTGCACAGTATGAGCGCGCTCGTTCTATGAATGATGCTGGTGATGTGAGCAAAAAAATCTCTACTTACCGAGCTTCTTTACCAGAAGCAGAAGAAGGTTTTATGCGCGGAGTGAAAGCAGGACAAACTGTTACATCAAAATGTACGGGAGCTTCTGTAAAAGTTCGCTTTAAATAATTCTTAAAGTTTAGTCTTTTAAAAAGTAGAGTTGCTTAAAAAGAAAGCTATAATTATAGATATTTAAACCAGCTCTTAACTTTTTGATAGGGTTTACCACTAAAAAAGCTTCGTTCTTAATTATAGAACGAAGCTTTTTTTGTATCATCAGGCTACTATTCTTGAAAATTTGCGTCTAATTAAGGGACGGGATAAAATTAATGTCAATTCCGTCAAACATGTTCTAAGTGGACGAATTAAAACCAGAATTATGAAGATCCAATATTTGTTGCCCTTTGGCCTCCTTTTATTTGTAGTGGCTTGTACACCAAAAGTAAAAGAAACCCTTACCAAAACACCCGAACCTGTTGTAGAAACACCAGCCGAGGAAGAAACCGTAAGTGCTTGTAAAAACTGGAACGGTATGCCCAATCAAGATGATATCATGGCGGCGCACGTCTTGTATAAAGATAGCCAAAAAGAAATCAGAACCGAACAAAGAAAAGGAGCGAGCGCCAATCAGAGAAAAATTGATTCGCTCTATCAAGTCGTAATGGGCTACTGGTCTTATGCCTATCGAGAAGCACCTGCAGCAGACGGCAAAAGAGCAGATCATTTTCAGGATGGAATCAAAATCTACGAATACCTAGCGAGTCAGGCAAAAGGAGAAAGTGCAAAAAGGAAATATGTCGACACCATCATGACCTTATACGATGCAAGAGTAGAATGCTATGGGGAAGAAGGATATGTTATGGGTTCCAAGGCTTTTGATTATTACTACAAATATCCAGAGATGGCAACGGATATAGAGAAGTACGAGATGTTTAAAGAGTCGATTGATATGGACGGCGATAAAGCACAGTATTTTATCCTTAATCCTTTTACAGCTCAATTGATCAATTTGGTCATCGAAGAAAAAATACCGACCCCAGA
>CAYQRA010000752.1:0-3650 GCA_964419315.1 uncultured Saprospiraceae bacterium
GTGGAATGGAAATAGACATGGAGCTTTCGTCCTGTTTAGTATCTTGAACCAATGAAGCATCGTCTGAGCTTAGCGCTTCAATAGGTCGCTTGGGCAATGGACTTAGCGGTGCTAAATCCATTTTTGAGCTACTTGCTTCTTCCAAAGTACTTTTGTTGCTGACCAATTCATCCGCAAAAAGGGTTTTAGAATCTTCTTGCATATCCATATCATCTTGCTTAGGATTGGCATCGTAAACAAAGTCAGAATCAATTTTGATGATTTCTGGTTCAACTACCGCCGGTGGTGCTTTTTGGAATACTAAATTTCGAATACTGTCTGATTGTTGGGAAATCAACATGGTAATGAAAAGTCCAATGAGCAGTACTGCTGCAATGCGACTCAATTGGTTTAATTTCTTTCTCCAGATAAGGTGAAGTGGCAATTCCTTTTGAACGTTGTTCCAGATTTTCTCATCTGGCTTTTGCTCAAAATCATCGAATTGTGCTTGGAAAAGTTGATCGAAAGAGTTTTCTTCCGCTTCGCTTTCCGAGCTTTCCTTTTTTCTCATCTTAGGCGCTTCAAAATCACCAAAGTGATCTTTAAAGCAGTCATCGAAGTTTTGTTCTTTGTTATTACTATCTCTCATTATTCTGGCGAATTTATCATTTTCTTTAATGTTTCTCTTGCTCTAGCCAATTGTGACTTAGAGGTTCCCTCAGAGATTTTTAGCATTTGACCAATTTCTTTGTGAGGAAATCCTTCGATCACATAGAGGTTGAAAACCGTTCTGTAACCGGTAGGTAACTTTTGAACGAGCTTCAGCAAATCGGCGGTTGCTAAGCCACTGATAGCAGTACTAGCAAATGCAGGTTCTGGAGCTTTGTCGAGTTCAATATTCTTTTTTAAATTGAGAGACTTGCGGTAGTATTCTATGGAGGTATTGATGAAAATTCTTTTCATCCATCCTTCAAAAGAACCATCTCCACGGTATCTATCGAGGTTATTGAATACTTTGATAAAGCCTTCTTGTAAGATGTCTTCTGCACTGTGATAATCACTGGCATAACGAAGACAGATTCCGAACATTTTCGGAGAGAAGTAATTATACAACATTTCTTGTGCTTGGCGCTTTCCAGCGAGACAAGCGTCGAAGATCTGTTGATCAATTACTCCTTGTAGTTGGATGTTGGTTACCATAATCAGTTGTAATGTCTTTTGAGCCTGTTTCAAAATTCTCTCAAAAATAATTGTTAACAGGTGGTTTTTAAATTTTTGTTAGGGGCTAAAAACAAGTAACGATTTTTTTGTAGTGCTTATTCTTATGTTGATATGTTTAGGATTATGGAATTTAATTTAAAGTAGTTTTTGGGCTTACCTATTTAAAATCTATTGTAAAAATTCTATTAATTTTTTCATTGCTCGGCCACGATGACTGATTTCATTTTTGGACTTTGAATCCATTTCTGCAAAGGTAATATCAAAATCATTGGGTTGGAAAATAGGATCATATCCAAATCCGCCACTGCCACTTCTTTCTTTTCTAATTTGTCCTTCCACGGTACCTTCAAAAACATGTTCTTCCCCATTGAGGAGAAGTGCAATAGCAGTTTTAAATCTAGCACTTCGATCTTCTTTATCTTGAAGATTGTAAATGACCAAATCCATATTGGCAATCGCATTTCGTTCTGGGCCGGCATACCTAGCCGTAAAAACACCCGGATCTCCATTCAGAGCCTTGACCTCCAAACCAGTGTCTTCTGCAAAACAATCTAGCTGAAAATGCTCTTTAACATAGCGTGCTTTTTGTAAGGCATTTCCAGCAAAATCTGGACTGGTCTCTGGAATGTCTTCTTCGCAACCGATATCCTTTAGGCTAATAATTTCATAACTATTGCCCAATATTTCCTTTACTTCTCGAACCTTATGTTCATTGCTCGTTGCAAAAACCAGTTTTTTCATGGATCTATTTTGATTAAAGGCTAGGAACACAACAAACTTACGATGATTAAATAGTCATTCGTTGGTGTGTTTTTCAGTGCAGTAAATATAGTCAATTACTTTGAAAAACTAATTTTAAGGCATTCCATAACAAGCCTTTTTTACCCTTGTCAGCAGCCACTTTAGCCAAAGATTCTGAAAAAAGAAAGACTCTATTGTCTAAATTGATGGATTGATAAGGATTGGCATTTACCCGAATTCCCAAATCTAAAGGTGATTTTCCAAACACGATCAATTTTTCAACTGATTGAAAGCTCGGAATATTACTGCAACTTAAGCGTTCTAGATTTGTTAACCCTAATAATTGAACTTGTTTTTCCAAATCAATATTTACCGCAGATAGGACCTTTTTCAAAAAACTCAAATCCTCGTTTGGATCAGATTCTATCGTATAGACGACCATTAACTTTTGATGGTTGCGTCCAACGATCCGCTCTTGTGCATTTTTAGGCTCTAAAAGGGGAAATATTGAGAAATCGAAAACATGGTTGGGTAGAATATTGTTTTGTTTTTCCATTGCGTAACAAAATTAATGGTAAAATTAGTGGTGATTTTTGCCCTGTAGTAGAATTTTTGCTCAGTTTTTAGTAAATTTGTAAAAACCAAAACCAAATTATGATTAGTAACATAAAAATAAGAAAAACAACTGATTCTGGACTATCTAAAGTGGATTTTGACAATATACCTTTCGGTAGAGTCTTTTCAGATCACATGTTTACCGCCGATTATATCGACGGAGAATGGACTAATTTTGAGATTGCCCCATTTGGTCCTTTTACTGTTCATCCTGCTTGTTTGGCCTTACATTATGGTCAAGCTATTTTCGAAGGGATGAAAGCTTCGGTTTCGCACGAAGGGCAGCCATTACTGCTCCGCCCAGAAAAACACATACAGCGTCTAAACGCATCTGCTCAACGACTTTGTATGCCCGACTTTCCAGAAGAGGTGTTTTTAGATGCCTTACATGCGCTTATTGATTTGGATGCAAATTGGATCCCTCCTCAAGAAGGAAGTGCGCTTTACATACGGCCTTTTATGTTTGCCAATGGCGAATTTATCGGAGTCGCTCCTTCAGATACTTATAAGTTTATCATTTTCACCGGCCCAGTAGGTCCTTATTATCCTAAGCCGGTACGTCTGGTGGCAGAAGAGTATTATGTACGTGCCGTAAAAGGTGGAATGGGAGAGGCTAAAGCTGCGGGTAATTATGCAGGTTCCTTACTTCCAGCCAAGAAAGCCAAGGCAGCTGGTTATGATCAAATTCTATGGTTGGATGGCAAAGAGTTTAAATACATCCAAGAAGTTGGAACGATGAACATCTTTTTTGTCATTGATAGCAAAGTGATCACTCCAGAAACAGATGGGGCGATTCTCAAAGGAATTACCCGGGAAGGCTTTTTGACCGTCTTGAAAGATAAAGGCTACGATGTAGAAGTTCGTCCAATTTCCATTGATGAAGTTGTTGAAGCTTTTAAAGCTGGAAAATTGACCGAGATTTTTGGTTCTGGAACGGCTGCGGTGGTCGCCAAAGTTTCAGATTTGACTTACCAAGGTTTTGAGATGGTTTTACCACCAACAGATGAAAATAGCGTAGGAACAATCCTCAAGAAAGAAATTGATGGACTGAGAGCTGGAAAGCTGGAAGACAAACACGGCTGGTTGGTCCCAGT
>CAYQRA010000753.1:0-3646 GCA_964419315.1 uncultured Saprospiraceae bacterium
TCAATTCAAGTGTTCTCTCGTCTATCTATCATTTCCCTTTTTTTGTCTATTCTTTGATGAAATCTGGATTTTTGGGAAGGAAAAACTAATTTTGGCTTTTGTTAGCCAGCGATAAAAGGGGCTTTTTCGGTGATTTTCTTGATCCTCCCAAATATTCCCCCAAGCTTTTTTAGCACTTACTCTTTTGATTTATATCAAAAAAACAACTTAAGCCCAGTCAATAGCCACTATGCAGCTTTTTTATACCACCGACATTCAAGGAGATTTAGCTTACTTCAGCGAAGAAGAAGCCCGCCATTGTGTTCAGGTATTGCGACACCAATTGGGAGACGTGCTTTCTTTTGTGGATGGAAAAGGCACTTTCTATACCGGAAAGATTATCGAAACCGGAAAGAAAAAGTGCCATCTGAGTATCCTAACGCGGGAAGAAGCGTATAAAAAACGTCCCTTTCATTTGTCCATAGCAATCGCACCCACAAAAAACACGGCGCGTTTAGAATGGTTTTTGGAAAAAACGACAGAATTGGGCATTGATACCATCATCCCCATTCGATGTCAACATTCTGAGCGAAGCAAACTCCGACCACCACGTTTGGAAAAAGTATTGCTTTCTGCAATGAAACAATCTTTAAAAGCCCAACTCCCAGTATTGGAACCGCTGATTTCTTTTAAGGAATTGATGAAAAAAGGAAAACCCGATACGCAGAAATACATCGCTCATTGTGCCGAAGGAGAAAAGGTATTATTGGGCGAAAAATATAGCCCCGGTTCCGACGTTATGGTATTGATTGGCCCAGAAGGAGATTTTAGTACCGCCGAAATCCGCATGGCCTTAGAAAATGGTTTTCAGCCCGTCAGCCTAGGCGAAAATCGACTTCGTACCGAAACCGCAGGCATCGCCGCTTGTACGATATTAAATTATTTAAATGAAAAATAATCCTGCCCATCTGGGGCACAACTCATAGCTGAATGTCATCAACTGAAGGGATACATCTACGATTGTTTAGTCTAATTGAAAGTTCAATGACTGGATATTCAATATTCATTTTACCGCCCTTCTCACTACCGAAGTTGATGACATTCAAATCATAGCTTGCTCCCCAGATTAAGATTTTAGAGCAGATGAATACAAATTTTTAAAAACACTCAATAATGCGAAGCATCGCCATCCTTCTTATCCTATTTACCACCGTCGCCTTCATCAGCCCACCCACAACGGCACCAACACTTCAGTTGGCGCTACTCAAATATAATGGGGGAGGAGATTGGTACGCCAACCCAACCGCGCTCCCAAATTTAGCTCAGTTTTGTAATGAAAACCTAGGAACCAATTTTGAATCGGATTATGCAACGGTGGAAGTTGGAAGTGCAGATCTATTCAATTATCCATTTTTGCACATGACGGGACACGGTAATGTCGTTTTTTCAGACCTGGAAGCCGAAAACCTACGAAATTACTTGATGGCTGGAGGTTTCTTGCACATTGATGATAATTATGGAATGGATCCTTATGTACGTACAGCGATGAAAAAAGTCTTTCCCGAATTGAGCTTTATAGAATTGCCTTTCGAACACGAAGTGTATACACAGCAGTATACTTTTAAAAATGGATTACCCAAAATTCATAAGCACGACGATGGTGCGCCACAAGGCTTTGGCTTGACTTGGGAGGGTAGACTCGTCTGTTTTTATTCTTTCGAAAGTGATTTGGGAGATGGTTGGGAAGATCAATCGGTACACAAAGACCCGGAGGATATCCGTCTTTTGGCCTTAAAGATGGGCGCCAATCTGATTCGCTATACTTTCCAGCAATAAAGGAAGCTAAGTTCTCGAAGCGCAAAGACTTAAAACGCAAATGTCACGAAAGAATGAGTTCTCTCGTGACATTTGTATTTGTAGGCAGCGTCATTTTTTGTGCCTTATTCCCAAACAGCATTGCGCTTATTGCGAATGTAATCTTTGACATTAATCCAAAAGGCAACAAAAAGATACAGTACAATAGGAGAGCCAAAAGCTGCAAAAGAGGCATAAATAAAATATACGCGTACTCTGCTAGAAGCAATCCCCATTTTTTTACCGAGATAGCTGCATACTCCAAAAGCGGAGCGTTCGAGTAAATCTGTTAATTTTTGCATAACCCTAAGATAATGAAATTTTAGATTAAAATGTTGAAGAAAAATAATTCGTGGGTATTATAAAGGATAAAGTGAATATTATCTAAAAATGCCATTCCGAAAATTATTCGAAATGGCATTTCTTATTCCCAATGAGCTCGAGTGCTTAATACCGAATACTATTGAATTGTTATTATATCAGAATAAGCTTTCTCCGTTTCGCCTTGGTAAGTCACCAAAAGCGTTACTTCATAAGTACCGGGAGTCGGATAGGTATAAGCCAATTGATTTTGGTGAATTTCCTTGTGGTCACCATTGCCCAAATGAAACTCATAACTGACCTTTTCATTAAAATCGTCGAGTTGAAAGTACAAGGGAATGCCTGCTTCGTATTTCCCTTCGATGTTTACAAAAGCTCGCGATGTTTCGGCACTGGAGCTAGGAGTCATTTTAGCCTTGCTAAAGCCAGCAATGGCGTATTGGTAATCTCCTTTTTCTAGTAAGCCTGTTTGTTCTTTGCTGTTTTTCTTAAAAGTACTATTGGCATTAGAAAAACAATAAAATAAGCCAATCAAACCACAGAGTATCATCAATCCCAGACCCAATAAGTCCAGTTTGTTTCGCACCTGATCTTTGCGATCTTGCTCAGCTATGTACTGTTCTAAGGCAGAGTGGTCTACCTCAATTTGTTTGTTAAGGTGATTCATGTATGTGGGATTATAATTAAAAATGACGATTGCATCGCCGTTACTTGACAAAATATTGCCAAGCCCTCCAATTAAATTACCACAAATTTCAAGCCATTGTATTGAAATTCTTAATCATCTAATCGAAGTACTGGCTCAAGATTGCCGAATGGCAATGAGGCTGTAATTTGTTCCTAGTTATGTTATTTGGTGTATGTTTCTCTGGATTGGAAATTCTGGATTGAAGACTTTCCATCTGTAGGTCGAAGTTTAACAAATATAGTTTAAAAAAAATAGTTTATCAAAATAATTATAAATTATTTTTATTTTAATTTGTTTTACTCTGGTAACGAGGCTGCTATAGGTGTCGAAAATGTTTGGTGTCTATATGCAATACTTAGTTTAGCTCAAAAAAAGCAATCTTCCCGGAAATACCAAGGGGTACTTATCGCTTTGATGATTAGCTCTTGGCAGCCGAAGATGCTAAAAATAGAAATCCCGAATTCTGGGGATTCCAAAATTCGGGAAGACTCCTTGGCCAATTATTGACCACGGGATTTTGTCCAAGAACGAGAAAAATTAACACGTACTACTTAATCCTAAGGCATCAAAGCCAATTGCTCTTTGGGTAGCAATAACCATAAACCACCATAATGATGGGTGAAACCAGCTTCTCGTTTCGACTTTTTACCAATTCCAGTATATAAATCTACATGCCCCGGGCCATTGATTGCTCCACCGGTATCTTGTGCGAGTAAGATTCTATACTCGTGATGAGAAAAATTACCTTTCTTATCATGCATTGGCACAGCCGCCAAAAGACAACTGCCTACTGGAATATATTTA
>CAYQRA010000754.1:0-3644 GCA_964419315.1 uncultured Saprospiraceae bacterium
ATTTACTACGTGCCCCTCCCTTATCGGTTTGGGAAATTTCGCAGAAAATTTTGACGGTAAGTTGCGTTCAAGAAAAAAATTGGATATCGAATATTCCTTAATGAATATTGGATATTTTTTCAATAATCAATAGCCAATTTTCAATAACCAATAGCCAATAGAACTAAACAAGCGAGTATGAAAAACTATTCCCCCAACAGGTGAAGCATTCGGATCATTGTCCGGTGTGGGTAAAAATGGATTTTTAGCAGCTAACGAAAATGGTCTTTCACAGATTTACTACGTGCCCCTCCCTTATCGGTTTGGGAAATTTCGCAGAAAATTTTGACTGTAAGTTGCCTTCAAGAAAAAAATTGGATATCGAATATTCCTTAATCAATATTGGATATTTTTTCAATAATCAATAGCCAATTTTCAATAACCAATAGCCAGTAGAACTAAACAAGCGAGTGTGAAAAACTATTCCCCCAACAATTCCTCCAACATCCTCGCGGTATTGGAATAATCTTCTCCGGTATTCTTCGCAATCGCGATCGCACTTTGTGCGGCTTTGATCGCTTTTTTCGTCTTGCCCATCTTCTGATAAATACCAGCTAAAGTGTCGTTATTATAAAACTGTGGATCAAGCTTTACGGAACGCTTCGCCCATTTGCTCGCATACTTGAGGAGCTTTGGATCTTCGATGACTTGATAAAAAGTCCAAGCCACATCGTTGAGTTCGTCCGGACCAGCTCCGGGGAAACTATTGAAATAATCGACCGCAGATTTGGCGTAATTTTCTCTATCGCCAGCTTGGCGATAAAAACTCATGCGAAAGTTGGCCGACATCCGCTCGGCCTTATTGGGATAGGCCTTTTTAAACAAACGATCAACCTGCACCAAACTCGATTCATCTTTGGTATCTGACACCGATTGATAAATCAAATTTTGCATCTGAGCAACAACGTTTCGCTCGCCATATAATTCTATATAAGCCGCTTTTTGTGCACAAATATGATCAAACAAAGGAGACTTGGCATCCGTGGTTAGTTGGTAAATCAATTCCATATTTTGAGGAGTCGTCCAATCCGCTTGGGTCTTAAAATATTCTTCTGCAATCGGTAGATGACTGCCATCTTGGATTTCCGCACGAGCCATCATATAAGCAAACAAAAATTCTTCATTGCGTTCTCCATCGGCAAAGCGCTGCTCCAAGGTACCCAAACGCATCATTGGATCGAGTGCTTTATTGCCCAACTCTAAAAACTGATCGGTCGTATGATAACCCGCTGCGCGATGCAAGAGATTACCTTCTGAATCGACAAACAATAAAGTAGGATAAACTTTGACGTCATAGAGTACCGCCAATTCCAATCCTTCGCCTTTTTCCATATCCATCTTCACACTGATAAAATGGGAATTAAAATAGTCCCCAACTTTATCTTGAGTAAAAATTTCTTTACTCATTTTCTTACATGGGCCACACCAACTGGTAAAGGCATCCAGAAAAATAATTTTGTCTTCTTCTGCTGCTTTGGCCAATATCTCCTTCCAACTAGCGCGGGTAAAATCAATTCCTTCTGCCTGTACGGATACAGAAAAACAGATCGAGAATAGATACAGAAATGGTATAATCTTTTTCATAAAACAAATGTTTGCTTTGAACCCGCTAAGGGCTTTTTAGTGTTTCCGGGAGGTAAAGGTTTACGCAGCACCATCCATCCATTAAAATGGTATCTTGATAGTTAGAGCGTATATTTAAAATCAACCTTCGCGTTCGATCATTCTGATCAATTTGATCGCCTCTGATTGTTCTCTTTGTTTGCCTTCCGCCAAGTCAAGTGCTTTTTTAGCCATCGCTAGCGCTTCGGTCTTCTTTTTGTTTTCTAATAAAATACTAGAATAGGTTATGTAGTATTTGGCCAATCCTCCATTATCTGCTGCTTGTCCAGCATACTTTTCAGCTGCCGAAAGCGCTTTGCTATCTTTTCCAAAACCATCTTTAATATCTAAAGCAATTTGGTGCAATTCAGAAGCATTCCCTTTGATGTTCTTTTTGACATGCGAAGCACATACTTTCAGGTATTTACTAGCATTGCCCGCTGCTTTATAGTAGGTCATATCCGCATGATTGGCAAAAGTGGAAGATTTGGCTGGCAAATGTTTTTTCATTTTTGATTTCGCTTCGCTCAACAAATCCGCACTTTTGTATTCAATGGATTTGCGAACGGTTTGCAAGCAAGCTTTCTCGATCACCGCATCTACTGCGCCAGCAGATTCCAAAGCACTGATGGCGCTGCGCTGCTCGATCATTTTATCAAAAATACGCGTATCGGCTTCGACCGTCGCTGCTAATAAGAAGCGACGATTAAAATCGGTCGTCAAGTCTTTTTGAGAATTGATGTATTCATTGGCTACTTTCCCACTTGGTTTGCCCGATTTGACTAGTGCTTTGACGTAGTTGAACATCAACTCTGGTTCTCGGTTTCCGGCATTATACTCTACTGCAAAATCTGCACTATAGTCGACTTTGCTCATGACCATTTTGGCCAATTTGATAAACTTATCGGCTGGCTGAGCTCCTTTGGTGGTGTGAACCGTTTTTCCATCTCCTCCAATAAAGTAAAAAGTGGGAAAAGCAGATACCGGGTATTTTTTTCTAAATTCTATACCCTCTGGTTTTTCCATGTCAATTTTCATATTGACAAAATTCGCATTGAAATAATCGCCAACATCATCTTGGGTAAATACATTGGCGGCCATCCGTTTACAGGGGCCACACCAGGTAGTATAAGCATCCACAAAAATGACCTTGTCTTCTGCACTGGCCAATTCGAGTGCTTCTTTAAAAGAGCCGTGGAAGAATTCAATTCCGTTGGCGTAAGTCGTTTGATTAGGAAAAATCAAAGGAAGTATCAATAAAGCAAAAAATAAACTTCTCATAACTATTTTTAATTTATCAGAACAATTGTGTTTGATTCGTGACCTGTAAGATACAGGATTTCCAAGTTTAATGCAGGCTTGTGGCGTCCTACGAAAGACGGAACAAAAGCAATTTTTCAACAAAAGACCAAGCTGATGGTTTGTTTAGGTAAAAAAAACGCAGAGTCCTCCTGATAATCAATTGATTACAATTGAGATACCAAAGCAATAAATCGAGTGTATTTTAAAAGAACTTTAACAAGCTGCTATAAAAACAAAGCCCCAGAAAGATGATTCTTCTTCCTGAGGCTTTATTAGATACTATTCAGCGCATTATAAGCCGGCATCAAATTTTACCAGTTTGTGGAATTTCTTCACTCTGGCTTTGATTTCTGCTGCTCTCAAATTTTTCAGGCGGTTGATACTAAACTCTTCTACGCAGAAAGACGCCATTGCAGAACCATAGATTACGGCACGTTTCATATTTTCGAAAGAGATATTACCGGTTTTGGCGATATAGCCAATAAAACCTCCGGCAAAAGTATCTCCGGCCCCCGTTGGATCAAATACTTCCGCAAGTGGCATCGCTGGTGCATAAAACATTTTTTCGCCTTCGAAAAGCAAAGCGCCATGCTCTCCTTTTTTGATTACCAAAAACCTTGGTCCCATTTTGTGAATCGCTTTAGCCGCTTTTACGAGCGAGTATTCTCCCGAAAGTTGGCGCGCTTCCTCATCATTGATGG
>CAYQRA010000755.1:0-3643 GCA_964419315.1 uncultured Saprospiraceae bacterium
TGTTGATAATGCGTTTGAGTTGGGCATTAAAAGATAACTTACCACCTAGGCTAAAATAGCCGCCACGATGTGGATAATGCAATCGGTCATAGGTGTCGTACAGAATGGAAGCATAAAAATTACCTTGTACCAAACGGAGGTCTTCTCCCTCTGGATCAAAAAATAATTTGGTTTGTGAAAAACGTTCCAAACCGGCACCAACAGCGACTAACCAACGATTGGTGGGCGCTGAAAAAATCTCTAGTTTGGTTTCGTAATGGTGCAAATCAAACTCCGTTAAGACCAAGTTATTTTCATAGAAAAACCCGGGATAATAATTGACTCGACCATCTAGGCGAATGCCGATATTAGGCTTGGTCGCGGTATAGACCATATAGCGAGCTTTGAAAGCTGGAAATTCAGAAATTTTTAAATCCAGAGAAAGTTTAGAACCATTGATCAAAGTATTTCTAAAAGTTCCGTTTAATAAAAAACCTGCTTTTAGATTGCCATCATAATTCATTCCGACTTTGATAAAGTCACCACTTTGTGCGGTCGCCGTGATGACCAATGTATGATTCAGTCCATCCGGAATAAGGCGGTAGCGAACATCTTTTACAAAGCGCGTCCCCAATAATTTTTGAAAGCGACTTTCAATTTCTTCTATCGTATAATCTTGGCCAATTTCAAACTGTAGAATTTTTCGAATCACTTCCGCTTCCTTTACATCAACTCCATTCATTTGAATACCACTCAATTCGATCACATCTACCTGCTCCAAAACTGCTCTGGTCTTTCCTCCTCTTTCCCCTTCCAAAACTTCTAGCACCGCCGCCAAACTATCGCGAGCTACTTCTATCCCTCTTTGAATCAAAGTATCTGCTTTATCGAAATCCAAAACACTCAAACCTTCGAGATTGGGTCTTAGGATAATATTGGCAAAACTAGATTGCTTCCGAACGGATTCTACAATCCGATAACTACTCGTTTGATCCATCACTACGATCAAAGAAGAAATATCTTCTCGCGAATATAATGGTCCTCCTACATCAATCGCGATAATAATATCTGCTCCCATCTTCCGTACATCTTCCACCGGTAAATTCCTTGCAGACATTCCATCAATCAATAATCGACCATCCACCTCATAGGGTTCAAAAGCAGAGGGAATAGACATGCTTGCTCTAATGGCATCGGCCAGACTTCCTTTAGAAATCACTGCTGCATCGCCCGTCTCAAAATCTGTAGCAATGGCCCGAAAAGGAATGGGAAAATCATCAAAATTTTCAATTCCATGGGACCTAGCGGTGATTCTCGATAAGAGTAGGTTTATTTTTTGACCACGGATCAAACCTTTGGGCAATTCTATTTTATTATTCACCAGTGGTAAAGTCAGTTGATAATATTCGCCAACTCCTCGCTCCTCAATCGGATGGTATTTCCGTTCCAGTTTATCCGTCAAATAATCATCCCATTCCAAGCTTTTTGCCAATTCTTCCAATTCCTCCACGGTATAACCAATGGCATATAGGCCTCCGACAATACTTCCCATACTCGTCCCCGTAATATAGTCGGGATAAATTCCTGCTTCCGTCAAAACCTTGAGCGCACCAATGTGTGCTAGACCTTTGGCTCCGCCGCCACTAAACACAAAGCCTATCTTTGGCCGTTCCGTAACCTGAGCACTTGTAGAAGAGGAAAAAGTAGTTATAAAAAAGAGAAAAAGACAAAGTATCGAACGCATATCAATAAAGGTTTTGCGTAAAGATAATAGACTTTGTGGCAAAATAAAGATCGTCAAAATAATAATCCAAGAATCACAGGAGTTCTTATACCCGCAAATAAGCCGATTTATTCTCTCGCTACTTTATTCCTAGGAAAACAATTATATTTGTCCCAATGGCAACCACCACCAAAGAAGATCAGATATTACTCCAACAACTCAAAACAGGCGATGAGCGAGCTTTTCGAGCTTTGTTTAATTCTTATTATAAATACTTGGTGGTTACTTGCAATAATATTTTGGGAGATTCAGAAACGGCGCGGGATTTGGCGCAGGATGTTTTGGCAGATCTGTGGAAACGCAGGGACCAAATGGAAATCAAGATTGCTCTCAAACCTTATCTCCGCCGAGCGGTCGTCAATAAAACACTCAATTATATCAAAGCTCGTCGACTGAAATTCACCGAACCAGAAAAAAATACGGAAGTACATCCTTTGGAAAATAGTTCTGGATTGCAAGTGCTGGAACAATCAGAATTGCAAAACCTGATCAATACGGCCATTGCTTCCTTGCCAGAGAAATGTAGGCTAGTTTTTACTTTGTGTCGTTTGGAAGGAATGTCGCATAAGGAAATTGCGGCGCAATTGGAGATCTCTACCAAGACCGTAGAGAATCAAATGACGAAGGCGCTAAAAACTTTGAAAGCTGCGGTCCGTCCTTATTTGGATCGACCGATGATGTGGCTGGGGCTTTTGTGGAGTATTTTTGAAAAATTTTAGGCTAAAAATCCGCCCCCTTCACATAGGGGAATTCCTATATTCGATTGTCTAGGAATAGAACCAGTATCTATACCAATGAAAGAAGACCTCTACACTACCCTCATTCACAAAGACCTTTCGGGAGATATTTCTCTAGAGGAACAGGAAGCATTAAAAGCTTGGCTACAGGAATCTCCAGATCATCAGGTGATGGCCGACCACATTCGACAAACGTGGAAATGGAGCGCCGACTTTAATACAGAAGTGGATTTAGACTTAGACGCTGATTTTGCTCAACTGCAAAAAAAGGTGCGTTCTGAAGAAAAACCTAAGTCTTCCATTGCCAAAGAGCGATCACTTCCTAAGCGAAACAATTGGTGGGCGATGGCCGCTGGATTATTATTTTTAGTCCTTGCCGGTTTTGCCCTTCGGCCATTCTTCCAAAGTCAAGCTGCCCTAAAAATAGCCACTACCTCAGCGGGAGAAACACTTGACCTACAACTGGCTGATGGAACGCGCATCAGCCTCAATGAAAATTCCTCCTTGCACTACCCCACTGATTTTAATGCCAAAGAACGACGGGTAACATTAGAAGGCGAAGCTTTTTTTGAAGTTGCTAAAGATCCGAGTAAGACTTTTATCGTAAGTAGTCCGAATAGTGACGTTCGAGTTTTGGGAACTGTTTTTTCGGTGGAAGATTATGAGCAAAGTGATTTTGTAAGGGTGACGGTTCAAGAAGGAAAAGTGCAATTGCAGGGAAAAGGAAAAAGTGATCACTTGCTGTTGACCGCTCGGGAACAAGGGCTTTTCCAGAAAGGAAAAAACCTGCTAGTCAAAAAAGAAAAGCAAAATTTAAACAACCAAGCTTGGCATACGCAAAGGCTCGTTTATAAAGGAGAATCTTTGATGGAAGTTATCGCGGAGCTCAATGCGCATTTTAAGGTACAAATACAATTAAAAAATCAGGCACTAGGCAATTGCCCATTCTCTGGAACTTTTGACCATCAAGATATTGAAACCGTGTTGCAAACCATTGGTGGTGTGTTTGGGATGTCTACTAAAAAATCAGGGGAAGTAGATTATGTGTTGATTGGGGGAAGTTGTAACTAGTCTTAGTAAGATATTTTCCTATGAAGTTGTTTAAAAATAGAAAACAAGCTGTTCGTTAGGACTTACAAGTCGT
>CAYQRA010000756.1:0-3635 GCA_964419315.1 uncultured Saprospiraceae bacterium
GATAAGTAAGATGCCTTTTTTCATATCGAGCATGGTTTATTGAGCTAAAGTCACCATGGGGGCTTGGTTTGGTTTTTTTATCATTTTATGAAAAGCGCTCTTCCTAATAATAGAGTAGGATAGAGACTAGCCAATTTCTAAATGGCTTAATTTAAAAAAGAGGGAATCTAGGTGGCGGTTTGTTTCTTCACAGCTCTTAAATAAGGGCTAGTAAAGGAGTATTTAAAGGCATAAATTAAGCCCATTAATACACCCTTAACCTGCAATAATGTTGCCGTTTTACGAGGATATCCGGATATATTTTTGAGGAAATCTGTGACAAAAGAATTTTGTTTCTCTGATAGGGCTACTTTTATAGGAAACCTAAAAAAGCCTAAATCAAAGGGGCTTTTAAAGTAAAAACAGCGTTTTATTGGCGTGGGAAGAGCTGAATGCATTGATATACAATAGGGTACATATTTGCGCCTTTTAACATGTATGTTGCACAGTACTGCTTGTTCAACAGTATCTACACCGGTAAACAATAATTGGAGAAAGGGATCAGAGAATTGATCAATAATTTTTTTAATAAGAGGCTTTTCCGTTCCAGATTTCCAGAACGAAAGCTCCATTTTTAACTGCTTTTGGCAGTTATCACAAGTGATCGGAGGCATGTAGATTGTTTTGACCTTCTATCCATTGGTGATAATTGGATTTGACCAGCAATTATCATCAGATTTTAAGAAAGTGATTTGATTCCTTGGGTTTTGTAAAGCGGTATCTGATTCTTGGCGGTAAAATTTCCTAAAAAGGAATTTCTGCCTTGGAATCTAGGTTTTTACTTTTTGTGGGTCTTGGTTTTTCTTCCTTGGCAAACTCCGGTTGTATTGGGCCTACCTTTTTATATTTGATTTGGATCGTGTATCCTTTATGAAAAGCACCAACTACTGGTGCAAACATCATTTCCATCAATTCATTGACTTGAACTTTAGCCTTATCCATAATATCGCTATCCAAAGCATCGCGTCTAAACTCTTCCCGCAGCATATTGAAATTAGCATTCAAATCCATCTCCTTGATTTCTCTCATCCAACCAATATCCAATTTATCCACCTTGGGATAAATCTCATGCGACAAAATAACAGGCTCCGGAAGGGTAATGACTAATTTTTTCCCTTTTGAATTAAGATCAATTTTGAAGTAATCATCTAATTTAAAACCCACTTTAAGCATGCTAATCGCCGAGACTTCAATATCTGTAGAAGAGACCGAATATCCCCAGATTTTTGTTTGCAATTGTTTGTTAATCGCCTTTTTATCTTGAACCTCCATTGTGGCCAATTCGGCAATTACTTTTTCGACTCTTTCTTCCATAAGTCCTTTGGATCGACTAAAGTCTAAAATAGATGCTCGGTCTTGCAGCCTTTTCATCATTGGCCGTAAAGCTTCTGTAAGTGCAATTCCACAAGGCGAATCTACCTTGTTTCCTTTGACGTAAAGTTTGCCTCCTTCTGACTCCACCAAAGCCATGATGACATGGTTCACCAAGAAACAGGTGTATTTGGAAGCTACTTCATTGAAAACTTCAAGGGCATTGGCATTTTCATTATTGTACCATGCTTGATAAACACCTCCAGTCGTATCGCTCAAAGCAACAAAGTCATTGAAATAAAGCTGCCGGAGATAAGCGTGGTGTTTATCATATTCTACACTCACCTGACTTCTTAGACTATCGGGAAGATCCATTCTTTTTGCCACATGGCTTAACATGGACATATTGAAGTTGTAAACCATTTCATTGAACTCTCGACGGTAACGGTGCGGATTGGCTAAGACGACCAACATGGTTTCCTCATCCATTTCATTTTGGAAATCGGAGGGAATGTAGGTAATCTGCATTTCCTTTGGAACGCTGGTATAATCAGAGTTCATCACTCCATCAAAGCTACCCCCTGGCCAAAAATAATTATAGAGCATTAAAGCACCTAGACTCAATACGAGTACATAGAACATGAGTTTTCCAATACCTATTCCTTTATTTCTTGTTGGGTTTGACATATTTCTAAATTAAAACGAAACGATGGTTTGACAATTTTGTACGCCAAATTAGCGATGTATGCTGTCTAGATAAGACTAAAATTCAGGCTAAAGTCACTTAGCTTTGCTATCGTTTTTTTTGAATTATATAGGCAGTTTGAATCAACCCAAAATGAGGAACTTATTTTTCGGCCATTACTAAGCGTATCTAGGCAAATTTTTCGCCAAGCTTGATTCTAAGTGTGGGATCAATAAATCCCCATATAAAATTAGGGTATTACCTGATTAGCCTATTGGGTTTTAGGAAGAAAATGCAAATATATGGCAAAAAATCTTAAAGTTTAAGAGAAGCGTTTTTTTTCGTTCATCTAGTTAGAGATTGATGGGGGAGGGATAACTTTTAGGGTATAAAATTGTGTTTTTGTAGGATTTTATCCATTCAGGCAGCAAAAAAATCATATTTAGCGTTTCTGTAATAAGCTGCTGATTAGCTTTCGCTTTTAAAGCAGGTTTCAACCCCGAAATAAAGAATAGTTAGTTTTCTGTGATGATAAAGTCGTATTACATACCTTGTGATACGACTTTTTTTATGGAAGTTGTTGGACAAGGATTGGATGATTTTTAGACAAGTAAGTATTTTTTAAACAACTTCTATTACTTTTAAGGAAAAAAGGGAACATGCTAGATCAGAAAACGACTTTGAATGGAGGCGGGGCAATCATCGACCTGAGCGAACCCATCGTTATGGGAATCCTCAATCTGACTCCTGATTCTTTTTTTGATGGTGGTAAACACCAATCTCTACAGGCTATTTTGCAGCAATGTGAAAAGATGCTCACAGAAGGAGCGCACATTTTAGACATCGGAGGAGCCTCCTCTCGACCTGGGGCTGCCGAGGTTGGTCCTGACGCAGAACTACAAAGAGTCCTTCCCGCCATTAAAGCCATTAAAAAAGCATTTCCAAAAGTCATTTTGTCTATTGATACTTATTGGGCTGCAGTAGCTAAAGTTACTGTTTCAGAAGGAGTCAATATGGTAAATGATATCTCCGGTGGACAATTAGACGCCGAGCTTTGGCCAACACTTGCTGATTTGAAGGTTCCCTATGTATTGATGCACATGCAAGGCAGTCCAAAAAATATGCAGACGAACCCTGTTTATGAGAATATTGGAACAGAGGTTTTAGATTTCTTTACCCAAAAAATAACTCAATTGAGAAGCTTAGGAATCAAAGACTTGATCTTGGATCCCGGCTTTGGCTTTGGAAAAACCGTAGATCATAATTTTGAACTATTGAATGTTCTGCCCGGCTTTCAAATTTTAGACTTGCCACTATTAGTGGGTGTTTCGAGAAAGTCCATGATTTATAAAACACTTGATGTCCAAGCGGAGGAAGCCCTAAATGGGACAACAGCGCTCCATATGGTCGCTCTGCAAAATGGTGCAAAAATCCTTCGCGTTCACGATGTAAAAGAAGCGGTAGAAACCATTGCTTTGTGGAAAAAACTGGAAGTACACAAAAACTTTAAACAAACGCTATAAATATATTTTTTTGCCCTTACTCACAGAAGATAAAATCAAATTAGCTAGTCTGCGCTTTTTAAAAAGCCACTATAAGT
>CAYQRA010000757.1:0-3631 GCA_964419315.1 uncultured Saprospiraceae bacterium
CAAAGAATCCATGGACCATTCCCATCTATAAGTAATAGGGCCCGTTCCGGTCATATTTGCACAAAGGGTATTTTGGGTCGAATCAGATTGGGAACTAAAAGTTAGTCCGCAAGTCTGGTCTGGATTACCGCCCAATTGAAGTGTTCGCCTTTTGGTACTTATACAGGCTCCCAAGCCCGTATTTTCCTCTACGGTTAAAATTATCTCTTGCCCCAAGTTTGCAGGTTCTAAAAAGAGCGGCGAAGGAACAAAACTATCGACCTGAACTCCATTTCCTAGATTCCATTTAAAAGAGGTCGAAACATTAGAAAAGGATTTATTTTCAAAAACAACATCATAACCTTCCAAAATCGTATCTACTTGGGTAGTGCTGTCCACTCCCAGTAAGGAATAAAAACCAACTGCCAAAGACCGATCAGGCAATACACTTGATCCTTCATTGACCTCAATGTCTCGGATTTCAAATTCCAAGGTTTCTTTACAATCACTTTCGCAATCCAAGGTTTTTTCAAAACGACCAATAAAAGAAAACACATCGTTCTCATCTTTTTCAAAGGAAGTAAATAGATAATAATCTTCAACTCCCGCGACAAAGTTTAGGTCTTCGCCGTTAAAAGTAGCATTGACAGAAAATACAGGATCTTCTTCTACCGGCGGTGGTAGTTCCGTTTTTTTACAGGCGCTCAGGAAGACCAACAAAACTAGGAGGTACTTCCAAGGCAGATAGACATTCCTAAAAACTGCTATAGTATCTTTCCTCATTCTGTTTCTATTTTTGATAAAAATCATAATTTTTCCGAACAAATAATTTATCATTTAAAGGGATAATAAGTCAATCCGATTTGAATATGTAAAGGACTACCATCCAACTTAGCATTTCCTTCTAAAGGAGGCATTTTATAGATAGAATTTAACTCATAACGCGTTTGTAAAACGGCCATTACTTTTTTATTTACCTGATAACGATATCCTAGTAATAATCCCAATTGCAATTTTCTGATATTCGGATCTTTGATCCGTGTAGCTTGTTGCACAGTGGAAACTTCCGTGGTGGCCGTACCGCCACCTCTTAGCCAAGGGTAAAGGGATTTTTCGCTGATCAAATCACCCATGGTGGCCATATTAAACTGGAAACTAATTCCTCCTTCTAAAGATTGGCGACGGTTACGCAATTGTAAAAAGATTGGTAAATCCAATTGATGCACCGACGTAGGAGCCAGCCAGAACGTTTCTTCTTGAAAACCAAAACTGTAGGTTTTCTGAGTCGTCCTTTCTTCACTTGAGCCAAAATGCCCTCTTCGCCAACGGTATAAGAGATCACTTTGGATCGCGAAGCGTTTGTTTAATCGGTATTGAACACTTGGCCCTGTAGCGGCTCCTAGCCAAAGGTATTCTGTTCCTTTTTCAGTATTGAGAAGGGAATAAAGATTCCATGCAAAATTCCATCTTGGAGGTTCTTTAAGGTTACGATAATTACATTTGGGTTCCCACCAATTCGATGCCTCGATCAAATCAAGATTTTTAGATGCTAGAGGACCAAAAGGACTGAATAAAATCCTTGATGCCGCATTGATAGCTTCGGTATTCGGCTCCTCTTCTAGCTTGGTGGAGCTAATGGTTTTAGTACCAGTGTTTTCCGAAGGAATTGGAGCTGTATTTGGAAAGCTGCTACTATTGGCCAAAGTAGAAATACTTTCTGTAGTAATGCCCTCTCCTCCTTTCGTGTTGAAAATTGTTTTATTCGAATCCGAACTTAAGCTAGTTGCTGTTGTACTTTTTTTAGTTGTATTATTTGTTTTTAAACTGGAAGAACTGGTCTTACTTTTTTTGTTTTCTGTGATTTCTAATTGCTTCTTCTTGCTAGTAGTATTGATCGTTTTTGGTGTTGAATTATTATTGCCATTTGCAGTTGTATTGGCTTTCTCATTTTTATCATCATTGCTATTTTCATCAAAATCTTGTCCTGTCTTTGTTGTAGATTTTTCAGTCCCAATTATATTTAAAGCAGATTGATTATCCGTATTTTTAGCATCCGGTGTATCGTTCAAATACCAAAGCACAGCAAAGCCAATCATACCCAAAAAGGCGAACCCAAAAAACCAGGGCAACCAGCCAGCTTTACGACGACGTTTCTCATCCGCTTCGATCAACTTTTGGGCATCGGCCCAATAAGCATCTTTGAATTCAAATTCTTGATCTTCGAATTTTTTATTGAAAAATTTGTCTACTTTCTTCATAATTATATCACATTAGTAGAATTCATTAATTCCTGCATCATCTCTTGTAATTTTTTCCGACTAGAAGACAGGTGCCATTTGGAAGTCCCAACACTCATGCCTAACATTTCACTGATCTCCATATGACTATATCCATCTATTGCAAACAGGTTAAAAACTTTTTGACTGACCGGTGGTAAGCGATGGATAAGTGCTTCTAATTGCTCCGCATCAAATTGCTGATCTGCTTTGTTGAAGTCGATAGAGGAAGGATACTCCTGAGAATTATCCGAAAAATCTCGGTACTCTATCAACTCTTTGACCTTGCGGTCTTTGCGAAATTCATCAATGATGGTATTGATCATTATTTTTCTAATCCAAGCTTCAAAAGGTACATTACTTTTATACTTAGCTAGACCATTCAAAATCTTTAGAAAGCCAGCGTTCATGGCCGCTACCGCTTCTTGTTCATCTTTTTTGTATCGGACACACACACTCATGAGCAGGGGAAAGCATGATCGGTAAAGCTGGTATTGAGCTTTTCGGTCTCCCTGTTGGCAATCGTCGAGTAGTTGTCGGTTGATGTTCATAAAATGATTGAAGCAGAGCACTAAAATTCTTCTGATCTAGCGCTCTGCTTGTGGTATTTCTATTTGCTTTTATTCATAGGTAAAACCCTTAGTGTTTGACTACTTTTCCGGTAGCCATTTGTCGGCCATCATTGATTTGGAAAAAGTACATACCAGATTCCCAATCAATAGCAGATACTACTAGTACGTCATTATTCAGCACTTGGTTTAGTTGAGCAATCACTTTTCCTTCCAAGTTAAGAATTTTGACCACTACTTCATTGCCCCAGCTTTGATCCAATTGGATACTCATTCGATCACTGACTGGATTAGGGAAAACCTTTAGGCTAGCCGCATTCGCCAATTCGAAAGTGCCCGTGGTGATGATTCCATTATTCACTTCAAAATCTAGATTTACAACTCGTGGAACATCTTGCGTCAAAGTCGCCCAATAATCGGCAGGATTGTATCCGGTGTATTCAATTACAATTTGATAGGTTCCTAAAGGTAAATTATAAAAATTGTATGCTCCATTGGCATCGGTATAAACATGGTCGATCAGGTTTCCAAATTCATCATAAAGCAAGACCGTCACTCCTGCCAATGCACCATATAAATCATTCACATTTCCTCCTATCGCACCATTACCTGTTCCTGCTATATTGCCGTCCGGCACCATAATGATATTATTGTCAAAACAGGAGGTATTAGCCCCCGGAACACTAATCACATCAGCATCTTCCCAAAGGACTGCATTGTGCAAATAAGTGGGTACATAATCCGCTCCCGCAGTCGCTCCAGCATCAATGGCAGCGTGCGCGCCTTTGGCCCGATTTTCCGCGACCC
>CAYQRA010000758.1:0-3616 GCA_964419315.1 uncultured Saprospiraceae bacterium
CTTCAGGTACATCATTTTACCACGCCAGAAAACTTGAGTGCCTTTCTGGGGAAATAGGGAATCTAAATTTCATCAAAAAAAAGACCTGCATTTGCGTTACAAATGCAGGTCTTTTTTTAGGACGAGGATTGATTATTTTTTCACTACCCGATAAACCAACTCTTCTGTTCCATTGCTTAGGTGCAATAAATACACCGCGGCATCTAATGTCTCCAAGTCCAATTTTTCCAAAATATTGGTTCCTGCTTTTAAGGTTTTTTGGTAAACCACCTTTCCATCCAAACTATAAATCTGTAAATCAAGCTGGGTACTTTGCTCAAAAGATAGTGCAAGAGTCAAGTCCTTATCAAATGGATTAGGTTGCACCTGAAAGCTGGTTAAGTCGCTAAGATTTAGTTCACTAGTGATGATTACATTGATCGTATTCGAAGTATAAGTACAACCACTTGGATGACTTACAATCACATAATAATCGCCACTTTCAAGGGCGGTATAATCCGCATTGGTAGCATCGGTAATCGGTGCGCCATTCAAATACCACTGATAAGCTTCAAAATTATCTGGAGTACTTAAATCTCCAGTAAGCTCCGTGATCGTTACGTCTTCTATCGCTTCGCCAGAAGTGATTTGGTATACGATTCCATTATTCAATCCAGCGATGTATAATTCTCCTTTATTGTCTTGCCCGAAGGTCGTCCAAGCGCCAGTAGAGACTGTTTTTAAATCTTCGACAATAAGCGTATTGTTCATTTCCTCTCTTTTCAATCCCCAAATATCGCCTGTACAATGATCCGCATATAAGTAAAAACCACGCAATTCTGGATATACACAACCTCGATATACAAAACCTCCGGTAATCGAACAAGGGCCACTATATCCTGTATGTACGTACTCATAGATCGGCTCTACATAATCCGTCGCAGGACCACAAGCAGCAGTATTGACGGCGGTATTTAAAATGGATCCTTCGCGACAGCGCCATCCATAATTTTCACCTCCTGTACTACTCGCAGGTTGAAAATCAATTTCTTCAAAAACCCATTGTCCCACATCGGCCATCCATAGATCTCCGGTCATCGCATCGAAACTAAACCGCCAAGGATTACGCAAACCCAAAGCCCAAATTTCATCCAAGACATCGGCATTATTGACAAATGGATTATCCGCAGGAATGGCATAGGGTTCTTGACTGATATCTATTCGCAACATTTTTCCTAAAAGAGTCTGTGGATTTTGTGATCTATTACCGGGGTCATTTCCGCTACCCCCATCTCCCATGCCGATATATAGATAGCCATCAGGGCCAAATTCAATTTCTCCGCCATTGTGATTTCCAAAAGGTTGACTCAATTCCATTATCGTAAATTCACTATTGGGATCTGCCACATTAGGATCTGTTGAGGAGACGGTATATCTGGAGATTTGGCTATCTCCTCCATTATCAGTGTAGTGGAGGTAGAAAAATCCGTTGCTGGCATAGTCTGGATGAAAAGTCAATCCAAGCAGACCTTGTTCGCTTTGACCTCCGGTATTGGTTACCTTACTATCAATATCCAAAAAAGGAGTTGCTAAAGCGGTGCCAGTGCCATCCACTATTTTGATCACACCAGATCGCTCTACGATGAAAAGTCGATCATCGCCTGCGCTTGCGATCTTGACAATATTATTAAAGCCAGAAGCAAATTCTTCTAATTCAAATTCCAATTGGGCGGATAAATGATTGGTAGAAAAGAATAATAATGCTAGAAATACAATTTTTACCTTATTCATGATTTGTGTTTTAAAATGCTCTTCGCAAGGTACTAAATCCTTTTATAAGATAAGTAATTAGAAGCGAAGCTGAAAAATATGCGACAAAATCTAAGCTCGACTTTCGCCAAGTAAAAGACCAAATTGAACCAAGCCTTCCAGATGGAACATCTGAAAGGCTATTTGGTTATAAAAGGTATAATTTAAGTGGAGTTGCAGCGACCAATCCTTATTGGATAATCATCCGCCTAAGGAAGCTTTGCCCTGCAAAATTCAATTCGTAGAAATAAAGTCCAGCTCCGGGAAATACCTGCGAGTCAAGTGTCAGGCTTTGATTTCCCATTGCAAAATAAGATTTTTGACTTTCCACTAGCCTCCCTGCAACATCATAAATATGCAAACTAATCATTCCGTCTTTTGGCAAATAAAATGGAATCAAAGTGGTATTGGAAAATGGATTAGGTTGATTTTGTCCCAATTCAAAAGCAAGAGATGCTCCCTGAACAATTGAGGTAGTCGTTTCAAAATAGAGATAAACAGGGTTGGGTTCTTGTTCTTTATCAAAAGCAACATTCCTTGGATTAGAGTCTTGCAAACCCAACACCTCAGAAAGGTATTGACCAGATGCTTTGACTTGGAAAGTCAAGTCTAAAACAGCCGTACCCGGATCTAAATTTTGTCCAGCGATCGCCCCCAACACATCATGCCAAATCAAGGGAATCAGCCCTTCAGAAAAACGGCTTTCGCCCCAATGGAGATTAGGCATTTCTGCTCCTTCAATAGCTACCAGTTCCAGAACCGTAGGATCAAATTCCAAATCCGCTTGCATGGCAATAATTTCTTCGAAATGCTGAACATCAATCCGCACTTTGATCTCTTCTCCCGCTTTTAAAAGTTGATCACTAGTACTCCATTCAACTTTTGTATTGCTGAGTAGATTCATCGGATTGGCATCTTCACTTACATCTCCGATTTTTACGGCTACAAAATCTTGATCAATTGCATCTGCCATGATACCAGTATAAACAATAGATTCAGGAAAAGGACTTGTAAAGGGACTTGTGGTATTTAGGAAAACATGATCCGCTGGAACAAATCTCCAAGAAGTATTATTTGGAAAATCATCGATCACAAAAAGTAAAAGTCTTTGAATCGTAATGATGTCTAGTATCGAAAGTCCCAAATCATTGGAGACATCTGCCGCAATCATTTTGTAAGGCGTATCGAGGGTATCAATAAATAAGAGGTGCCGTTGGATCAGCGCCATATCTAATACCGACAATCCATTTTTGGGATTAATGTTTTTGCTTGGAGTGATGGTATAGTCCATACCAACGCCCAAATTATTAAACTCAAAATAACCATCACTGGCCGTATTCAAGGTAGGGACATTAGTACAGTTCACGTCTACCAGTGCAACCGTATTTCCATCGGGGGTGGTTATTTCTCCAGAAACCGTCACTTCCGCTAAGGGCACCAAGATGTCGATGGTTTGACAAGTGACTTCTTGTCCACAATCATTGACTGCGGTCAGGCAAGCCTGAAAACTTCCGTCTTGGGTGTAGGTGTGCATGGGGTCGCTAGTCGTGGCGGTAGCCCCATCTCCAAAGTCCCAAATATAAGTCAGGGCATCTGTAGAAGTATTGGTAAAACTGACCGTAGCATCTAGATCAATAAAAGTAAATCCTGCCACAGGCATCACCCCAATATTCGATACTACTCCAGCAATTGTAGCCATACCACCAGTCATCAAACACAAGAGTTCCGATTTAGTCATGCTCACTACGAATGGCTTTACTAATAAAGGCGCTTCAGTCTGTCCAAGGAATATATTTCCTGCTGCAGAAAGAGATTCAGCACCTGAAAG
>CAYQRA010000759.1:0-3615 GCA_964419315.1 uncultured Saprospiraceae bacterium
ATCCCAATGAAGATATTGAATACCACATTCGCTTCGAGAATACAATGTCGGAGGTCGTACAAAGCATCGTGATCCGAGATACCTTATCGCCTTTTATAGATATTACTACGGTGCGCGCAGGAGCGAGTTCCCATGCTTATGATTTTGAAGTGTATGGCGATCGACTTGTGAAGTTTACGCTTAGCAATATCAATTTGCCACCAAATGCTTCTGGCTTTGTTAAATTCAGAGTCAGTCAGGTCGCAGATAATCCTCCCGGAACCGTGTTGGCCAATGCCTCCGCTGTATACATGGACTTTTATCCGCCCTATTACAGCACGGAAGTTTTCCATACGATTAGAGACTTAGTGATCTATAATTCGGCAGCGGCTAATGTTTGTATGGGCGATCCTTTTATGGGCGTTCCATATACAGAATCTGCCATTATTTTTGATACGGTACAGCTTGCCGGTTATGATAGTATTACGGTTACTTATTTGACGGTCAATCCTAATTATGAAATGGATTTGGATACGACGATTTGTCAAGGAGAAGTATTCCGTCTTGGAACTTACGAGTTTGCCAAAGCTGGACAGTATGTGGCAGGGTTCTTTTCCCAGTCGGGATGCGATAGTTTGATCCATGTCAATTTGAAATTAAACGATAGTCCTTTTGAATTGCTGCACGAAGAAATTTGTCTTGGAGATTCTATTTTCTTGGGAGGAAATATTTATACCGAAGAAGGAAAATATGTAATTATTAAACAGACCGAACAAGGTTGTGATAGTACCACTCAATTGACGATCAAGGTACTCCAACCAGTATTGACTCAAATTGATACGACCATTGTTCCAGGGGCCTTTTATGGAAATGTATTGATCGAAATAGATACGACCTTCGAAGAAGTTTATACCGCAGGCAATGCTTGTGATAGTATCGTAACTATAAATGTAAGTGCGACCAATACCCCCTTGGCACCACTACCCGAAAATATTAAAGCAATGACTTTGTTTCCCAATCCAACCAGTGGAGACTTCGTCTTAGCTTATGAACTGACAAAATCCGAAGACGTGGAAATAAGACTGTATCACAGTCTCGGAAATTTAGTCGATATCCCGCTGCCTAGGCAGCACTTATCGGCTGGCCAACACAGTCACCGCCTCTCTCTGGCCAATGCGCCTCCTGGAGCTTATATGCTCTGGATTCGTACTAGCAGAGGCACCCAGGTACGAAAGGTTATTAAGTGGGACTAATATAATAGTTCGTAGAAGCTGTCCCGTTTCGGGACGGCTTTTTTTTGGCTAGTGGCCAAATAATAAAATGGATAAAGGGCTTGGCAAAAGGCAAGAGAATTTATTCCTTCATTATGGCAACCACTCGCGCAGGAGCAGCAGAACCACCTTTTATTTTCAAGGGAAAAGCAGCAACTTGAAATCCTGTTGTAGGTAAGCTATCCAAGTTGGTCAATTGTTCCATGTGACAATATTCATAATCGACACCTACCAAATGAGCTTCCCAAAATAATTCAGAATTATTACTTTTTTTTGCCTCTTTAATTAAATAAGGCAAGGGTAAATCCCATCCCCATTGATCAATACCCATCACTTTTATTCCTTGATTGATTAACCATTCTGTTGCCTCGGCACTCATACCTGTACCTTTGTAAAAAAAGTCTTTTGTTCCCATGTGTTTGTCTCTGCCTGTTTTTATTAAAACAATCATATCGGGCTTTAGCGCAACGTTTTCTTTTTCCAAAAAATCAATAATGTCTTTTGAGCTAATGGGATCGAAATCTTCTTTGTGTTTCATGTCAATTACGATACCTTCTCCAAAACACCATTCTAATGGAACTTGGTCAATTGTTTTTGCAGGTTTCCCCATACAGGTAGGGGCATAATGCCAAGGGGCATCCAGATGCGTTGTAGAATGAACCCCCATTTTTCTTATTTCATCATCTGACCATCCTAAAAATTTTTTAGGAAACAAACGAAAGGGTAAACCCAAAAAACGAATTAACCATTTTGACTTTTTATGAGCTTTGTGTTTTATTTTGACTTTCATAAAAAAAGGATCTCCTGGATTGTATTGAATCGTCTTGGATAAATCTATTATTCTCATCTGTTGGTCAATTTTAATTTTTGCTTTTATAGAAAACTATTCTGGTAGACGATGTTTTCCAGCCTCCCAGTTTTTAGATAAATATTGTTGCGCAAACGCTAATGGTTCGCTCTCCAGTTGGGTTGCCATAGAGTCATTCCAGCGATTTAAAAATCCGAAAATAGCAATCATTGCAAGGATCTCCACAATTTGAGATTCGGTATAATAATTTTTTAATTGGAGATGATGTTCTGGAGTGACTTGGTTGGGAGTACTTCCTGCAGCTAAGGCAAAATTAAGAGCGGCTCTTTCTTTATCCGAAAACAAATCAGAAGTTTGAAACTCCCAGATGTTTTGAAGTTTCTCGATAGGTACTCCATTCTTATGAGCCGTATGTGCGGTATGCGCTTGACAATATCTACAACCGGCTGCATTACTCGCTACATGGGCGATCAAATCTTTTAGATAAGCTGGAACTTCTAAGTGGCTATTTTTTTTAGCTTTAAGCGTCCACAATAGATTTTTAAAAACCAATTTAATACCCGTCCATGCCGAAGTTTGGGAGGAAGAAAACCCTTTGATATTTGCAAACAACATTGAAAAAGAACCTAAAATATTTGGCTTTTCCCCCATTGCATAAAGACTATTAGGAACAAATCCCATTCCCTTCATGGTCTCTTTCAATATGATATCGTAATCTTTCATTGAAGTTGTTTTAAAATGTCTGCTGAATTTATAAAAATTAGTTTGTTCCTCATGAATCTCCTGCGTCGATTTGGCTTTTAGGTTCAATTGAGCCTGCCTGCCGGCAAAGAAAGGCAGGGCTTTTTTAGAGCCGCATAACCGTGCTACGGGGCGATAAAAAATAGCCTGTCCTTTAATTGCTTAGGGGAAAAGTGAGCCTAAAAGACTTTTTTAGAAGCCAGTAAGAGGGTTAAAATAATTTCACTAAATAATTTTATTCGTAAGTTGCCCAATCCCTTCTACTTCCAAAGTAATGGTATCGCCCTTTTTTAGCATTACTCCATTTTCAATGCCCGTACAACCGGGTATGGTTCCCGAGCCAAATAATTCGCCCGGATGCAATTGTTCTTCCCATGAAGCATAAGCAATGGCTTCTTGGAAAGAATAGCGTTTGCCTTTGGTATTACTTTCAGTAATTACTTTATCATTGAGGATTACTTTTACTTGTAGATTTTCAATTTGTGATAAAATGCTATCCTTACTGACCACTATTGCCGAAATAGAATTTCCAAAATTCTTGGTTTTCATTGGCCCAAAACCCGCTTCCATTTCGTCCAACTGTACATCTCTTGCAGAGAAATCATTCAATATTAAAAAGCCACCTATGGCCTCCTCAACTTCCGCTATCGAAGCATTCTTTAATGGCTTCGTGATGACTACTGCTATTTCTAATTCGTAATCTAATTCTTCGGTGTAGGAAGGGATTTTTATAGGATCGCCATTTGATATAAAGTTGAGATGATTTCCCATGTAATAAATGGGATGTTTATAATACCTTTTCTTTGGTTTTAATTT
>CAYQRA010000760.1:0-3607 GCA_964419315.1 uncultured Saprospiraceae bacterium
CCATCGAAAGAGGAGATATCTTAGCAGGAATCAAAAAAGAATTTATGAAAGAAGGGAAGAGTGTTTAGGAAAGCATATCCAATACTCATTAAGCAATACTCAATTTTGAATGGAAGCACTAGGGGGGGCTTATTGGGTAGATTCGCCGTCGACTGGGTGGGGCTAGAACATTCACATTGATGTTTTGTTAAGTCTAAAGTATACTCCTGTTACTAGGTGACTTTAATCTTAAAATATAAACATGCAAGAGGCCATAAAGAAATACCATCTCCATAAAGAAAAACCCTTTGCACGGCAATTTGAGATTTATGATCTGCAGGAATATACCGCAAGAAATATTCCTCACAGTACCCAGCCTCACGCTCATAGTTTTTACCAGATTATTTGGTTTTTTAAAGGCGAAGGCAAACACTTTGTGGACTTTACCGCTTATGATATTCCGGAGAATTCGTTTTTCTTTATTGCCAAAAATCAAGTTCATGCTTTCGAAAACAGGGAAGACTATGAAGGTGTTTTGATTCATTTCAACGAAGTCTTTTTATATAAAGAAGAAAGTGATATTGACTTATTTTTGAATTACAGTTTATTCAATAGTTTAGAATCTCCTTTTATTCAATTGGATAAAAATGAAGTGGAAGAGATGAATCTATTCATCCGATTGCTTCAACAAGAAATTAATAATAGGGAGAAATTTGGTCATCAATCCATATTGTCCAATGTTTTAAAAGCATTGCTAATAAGGATAGAACGAGAAAAACGACTACAAGGCAAGGCGCTCCATAATTCTTGGAATAATAAAAATACCTTCTTGAAATTTAGAAAGTATCTAGAGTATCAGTATAAAAATAATAAGCCAGTAAAGGACTATGCCAGTGAATTGAATATGACCAGCAAAGCACTTAATAAATTGGTGAAATTATCGACCGGTAAAACAACGACTCAGCTGATACAAAATAGAATTATTCTCGAAGCCAAAAGGCAATTAATGCACTCCGATTTGCTCATCAATGAAATTGCTTTTGATTTAGGTTTTGAAGATGCTTCTTATTTTTTAAAATTTTTTAAGAAGCATGTACATTGTACCCCTTCCCAATTTCGAGCAGAGAAAATAAACCCACCCGACTCAAAGCCTTAAGCTTTTTTCCTAAAAATACCATTCAAAGTCCTTTTTGTCCATATGCTTTAGATCGAAACTACCGTTTCTTTGTACTATTATTTCACTCAAAAATAGGAACAATGAAAGTAGTACTAAAAAGTCTATTTGCTTTTTTAGCAATCGCTATGTTTGTCACTTTAACTTCTATGACTATGGATAAGAAAAAAGAAACTTCCGCTTATTTAGAAATTACAATAGACGTAAAACCAGAGAATCGAATGAATGCTCGTGGTGTTTATGTAAAGTACAAAAATCCATTCTTGACAAGGATTGAAGGGGCTACCTCCAAAGAATTATTAATTAGAAACGAAGATGTCCAAGTATTGCATGGCTTTGATTCGGAAGAAAATGCCAAGGCTTATCTTAAGTCGCCATTATTCGAACAAGATGTCGTAAGAGAATTAAAACCCTACATGGAAGAAGCACCAGAAGTAAGAATTTATTCCGTATTCAAAAACTAAGATTTTGAATGATTTGTTGAATCTTCTAAGTTGAAAAAGGTTGCTCGTGAATTTCACGGGCAACCCTTTTAGGTGTATTATTATTAGAATACCTACAACACACAAAGCCTCCAAACCCCTATTTTACCAACCACTCCCGCGCATTCACAAATGCTTCCAACCAAGGACTAACCTCATCTTGCCGCTCCGCAGGATAATGCGCCCAGTTCCATTGAAAAGTAGAACGTTCAATATGCGGCATCGTCGCCAAGTGGCGACCATCAGCACTACAAATCATCGCAGTATTATAGTCACTTCCATTTGGATTTGAAGGATAAGCGTCATAAGCATATTTGGCTACAATACCATAATCTGATTCGGACATGGGTAAATGAAATTTTCCTTCTCCATGAGAAATCCAAACACCTAAGCACGTCCCCGCCAAGGAGGACAACATCACCGAATTATTTTCCTGCACGACCACCGAAGTAAAAGCACTTTCGTGCTTCTTCGAATCATTATAATCCATTTTGGATTTTTTTGCATGCTTTGGATTAACCAAGTCAAGTTCCAAAAATAATTGACAACCATTACAAATACCGACCGACAAAACATCCTCCCGTTTAAAGAAATTTTCCAAACTAGTCCGTGCTTTTTCATTATACAGAAAAGCACCAGCCCATCCTTTGGCGGAGCCCAATACATCGGAATTAGAAAATCCGCCAACGGCTCCCAAGAACTGAATGTCCTCTAGATTTTCTCGACCACTGATCAAGTCCGTCATGTGGATGTCTTTGACATCAAAACCAGCGAGATACATGGCATTGGCCATTTCTCTTTCCGAGTTAGAACCCTTTTCTCTTAAAATAGCCGCTTTAGGACGCGGCTTACTTTGGTCGATGATCGGTAATTGACCATCGAAATGAGCAGGGAATTTATATTGTAAAGCCTGTTGTTTATAATTATTAAAACGAGCAGTCGCTAAACCATTGGCCGTTTGCTTTTGATCTAGGAGGTGAGAAGTTTCGTACCAAACATCCCTTAATGCGGAGATATTAAAATGGTGCGTTTCTGATCCATTGATCATGGTCAATTGATTGCTTTCTTCCACTTTTCCAATACGATGGAAGTCAATGTTTTTTTCTTTTAAAATAGCTTCCACAGAATCATCTTTCGCTTGGAAAACCAAACCACAGTTTTCTGCAAATAATAATTTGATGCTATCTTTTTCTTCCAAACCACTCAAGTCGATCTCAGCACCGAGTTGATTATCCGCAAAACACATTTCCAGTAAAGTCGTAATCAGACCACCCGCAGAAATATCATGTCCTGCAAGAATCAAATCTTGTTTGATTAAGTCTTGCACGGCATCAAAGGCATTGGCAAATGCAACTGGATCTAGGATGTCTGGTGTTTTTGCTCCGATTTTATTTTGCGCTTGCGCAAAAGAGGAACCACCAAGTTGCGCTGAAGCGCTAGAAAGGTTGAGGTAATAAATAGCTCCTCCATTTTTTTGCAATACGGGTTCAATAATTTGATTGATATTATTGCAATTGCCAACCGTAGAAATGACAACCGTTCCTGGAGCCAAGACTTCTTCATCGCCATATTTTTGCTTCATGGAAAGCGAATCTTTTCCAGTAGGTACATTGATCCCCAATGCAATAGAAAATTGAGAAACCGCTTCCACCGCCAAATACAAACGAGCATCTTCTCCTTCATTCCGACAAGGCCACATCCAATTCGCAGAAAGCGAAACCGATTTTAATCCATCTTTCAATGGTGCCCACACCAAATTGCTCAAAGCTTCTGCAATTGCATTGCGAGAGCCGGCCGCTGGATCAATCAAAGCACTCACCGGTGCATGACCAATAGAAGTAGCGACCCCTTCTTTACTTTCATAGTCCAAAGCCATCACGCCGACATTATTCAAAGGCAATTGCAAGGGGCCTGCACATTGTTGTTTGGCCACTCGGCCACCCACACAGCGATCCACTTTATTCGTCAACCA
>CAYQRA010000761.1:0-3605 GCA_964419315.1 uncultured Saprospiraceae bacterium
GTGCTAGTAGGTTTCCATTTTTGCGAAATCTCACCCGCACTTTAGAGTATGGAATAATTTTTTGATTTAGATTATTTATCGTGGCTAAGAAAAAATTTACTGACGGCTTGGAAAGCCTTTTTGGAGGTCCCTCCACAAAGGAACAGTTCGATTACAATCCTTTGTTGTCGGATGCGGAAGAGCCTACCAAAATAATTGTAAAGGAAGAAGAGCCAAAAGAAAAGAAAGGACCAAAACCCAAGGCTTCCCGAAAACGAAGAATGGGAAAAAGTTTTACTTCTGATTTGGATTCTTTATTTGAGGAAGTTTTGCAAGAAACACTACAAGAGCAACTGGGAGAAAATGTAGCAGATGAAGTAGAAGTTAAAATTGCAAAACCTCATCAATCCGTTCAACGTCGTCGTCCAGTAATGGGCTTAGATGTTCTTATTCGTAAAACCTCCGACCTGAGTAAGGAGGAAATGATGACGACCTCTTTCCAAAAAAGAGTGACTTTCGTATATGACAGAGAGAAAGTAGCCCAATTGAAGGCTATCGCTAAGGATGAGAAAATGTATATGAAGGACATCATTGGAAAAGCTGTTTCTGAATGGCTGAAATCCTACGAGGCAGAAAACGAAAAAAAATAATACCTTACTTCTTGACCAATCCTGCGGAAACCAAATTTCCGCAGGATTGGCTAATCTTGTCCTCAGAATAAAAGGAAATACTATTTCCGCCCACTACCATGCGTCGAATAGACGAATTCCGAATTTACTATAATCACACCATTCATCCTGAATTATTGCGGATGGAAAGAAAGCGTGTGCGACTTTGGTTGCTCCTGTCGGTTTCTAGTCTGGTGATGTTCGGCATTATTATATTGGGCATCTATTTGCACATCCCCCTGTTTGCCCACCTACTGCTGATTAGTATCTTGGTATTTTACATGTCCTACCTTGCTTATCGAATACAAGTTTTTCGGAATAATTTCAAACCCAATGTCATCAATTTGCTCCTCGATTTTATCGACGACGGTCCCAATTTTGGGACTTTAAAATATGAGACCAAAGGCTTTATTTCCAAAAAAGAATTTTTAGCCAGTGGCATTTTTGCTACCAAAGCACCAGAGTATCAAGGAGAAGATCAGATCACGGGCAAGATTGGAGAACTGGATTTTAAACTTTGCGAACTGAATGTCCGCGAATTTTCCAGAGTTCGGAATCGATTGGATTATGTATTCAGAGGAGTCTTCCTTACTTCTGCATTTAAGCACAAAATGCAGGGAGAGATTATTATCCTACCGGTGGAGTTTAAACAATATTTATCTCGTTCGATAAAGGCCATTACGCGGCGAGGTGGATTTTCGGTTCCGGAGGGAATAATGGAGGAAAATTTCAGTGAATTTTTTATGACCTATGCGACCAATGGACTCAATCCTACCCAAGTATTGACGCCAGATTTACAAGCCGGTATACTCGATTATCGATTGCGAACTGGCAAAAAAATGTATGTCTCTTTTATCAATCAAAACATTAGTATCGCGATCACAGAACCTAAAGATTTATTAGAACCCTCCATTCTAAAAAGTAATGTAAGTTTCGAATTGATCCGCGAATTTTTTGAAGACATCTATATGTTGATCCATATTGTGGAAGAATTTGATGAAAATAATTGATTCTTCGCTCAAGACTCAAAGCACTTTTTTCGACTTCTTTTCTCCCATTTTAGATGGAAATAGGGGCTAAATGTTGTTTTTTGGTCATATCCACGATGTATTATTTAGCTTTTAAAGGGTGTTTTCTACTAATCTGTGTATTTTACAGAGACAAATTATTCCCCTTTTCGATCCCAGAATTATTAGCTCTATCCAACAAGCGATTAAACATAGTCTCCATGTTGATGTTTACTAGGCGCTTGTAGAAGCAATTTTAACGATCCTAAACTTTACAACCTCTTATCCATGAGATCAAAATTTACCTTTACTTTTTTTCTAGCCCTGGTTTTTACCTTCGCTGGTGATTCCCTACTTTTTGCCCAACAGCAAAGTGCGCTAGATATTGCTTTAAGACACCTAGAGCAAAATAGAACAGATTTGCAATTGACCGAAGCTGATTTGGCTAGTTATCGGGTGAGTAGTCTTTATAGATCCAAACACAATGGAGTGAGTCATGTCTATCTCAAGCAACAATATCAAGGAATAGATGTATTTAATGGAATCATCAATGTCAATATTTTACCAAATGGAAAAGTATTGAATATGGGAAATCGTTTTGTCTCCAACTTAGCCCAAACGGCGAATACTTTTACTCCTTCCGTGAAGCCAGAGCAGGCCATTAGCGAAGTGATTAAAACGTTGGTCAAAAAAACGCCAAAAGGAATTATACTCCAAGATCAAGTAGATCGCCAAAGTTTTACTTTTAAGGCAGATGATCTGGCCAATGGCGATATCACCGCAAAATTGGTTTTTGAAGTGCTGAGTCCACAAAAAGTACGATTGGCTTGGAATGTCGTCTTGGAAGAAAAAGAGGGTAAAAACTGGTGGAATGCTAGAGTAGATGCGCAAACCGGAACCTTGCTCAATCACCACAATCAAGTGATCCATTGTGATTTTGGTAGCTCCAAAGGTACTTGCCAAGACTTGAACCATAAACACGTTCAAAGGGTAGAAAAAACCAAGCAAGAAGCAATCGCCGCATTGCCTTATAAGGAGGAAAATGCTCTTTCTGCGAATACTTATAATGTTTATCCTTTAGGAGTTGAAAGTCCCAACCATGGCGGTCGTGCATTGGTGAATAGTCCTTCCCATGATATGGCTTCTCCTTTTGGTTGGCATGATACGGATGGTGCCCCAGGCCCAGAGTACACCATCACCAGAGGAAATAATACACACGCTTATCACGATATTTTTAATCTGAATGGCTCCAATGGGGACGAACCCGACGGAGGACCTTCTCTGGATTTTGATTTTCCTTTAGACCTCTCTCTCAATAGTCCCTATACGCAAGTAGACCCAATTGTAGTCAATCTTTTCTATTGGAATAATTTGATGCACGACGTCTGGTATCAGTATGGTTTTGATGAAGCTTCTGGGAATTTCCAAGAAAACAACTATGGTAACGGAGGAATGGCAGGAGATATCATGCGCGCAGAAGCTATGGATGGAAGTGGTACCAATAATGCCAACTTTAGTGCTGGTGGTTTGGACGGAAATGCAGGGCGCATCCAAATGTATCTTTGGACAGATGATAACTTACCGAATGTCAATGCTCTTGATGATTCTTTGGTGGTAGTAGCTCCTAATGATGTCATTGGGAAATACGAAATACGAGAAGCTAGTTTTGGAGGCGATTTGCCCTCTCCGGCAATCCTATTGGATGTGGTTTTAGCAGACGATACTATTGGTATAACTTCTGATATCTGTGAAGAGATTGTTAACGGAGATGAATTAGTTGGAAAAATAGCCATGATCGATCGCGGCGATTGCCAGTTTGGATCCAAATCTTTGAGGGCACAAAATGCTGGAGCTGTTGGGGTGATCATCTGTAATAATGTCCCTGGCGGAGTGCAAGGCATGACTGGAGGTCTTGACGGTGGATCTGTAACGATTCCGGTGGTAATGGTTT
>CAYQRA010000762.1:0-3600 GCA_964419315.1 uncultured Saprospiraceae bacterium
GGATGGAAAACATCAAGCGGGGATTTATGCTGCCGGCTATCGGCTCTTAGATGCTCTCAATATGATTGGATTTCTTTTTGCGAGTTTGTTATTGCCAATGTTTGCGCGCAGTATCAAAAAAGGAGAATCCATTGAATTGCTTTTAGGTTTAAGCTTTCGTTTGATTTGGGCAGGATCTATTACTGCTGCTTTTTCCACTTATTTCTTTCAGGAGGAGATCATGACTTTTTTATATACGGGAGCGGATGCTTACTGGGGAGCAGTCATGGGTTATTTGTTGATTACTTTTGTGGCAGTAAGTGGCACTTATATTTGGGGAACACTCTTGACTGCCAATGGCAGTTTGCGCGAGCTGAATACTTTCTTAGTCATTGGAGTTATTGTCAATGTAATACTCAACCTCCTGCTCATTCCGACTTATAAAGCCTTGGGAGCAGCCCTCGCCACGGTGATCACTCAGTTTGTCACCTTATTCGCGCAAATGCTTTTGGCCAAAAAGATCTTTCGTTTGCCTTTTAAAGTAACTTACCTGCTACAAGTTCTAGGTTTTATAATTACGGTTGGAGCATTGACTTATGTCTCCTATTATCATTTACCCTTTAGTTGGTATGTTAATTTTTTCGTCAACATATCGCTATGTCTACTTGCAGCGTTAGCTTTGCGGATGATTCATCCAAAAATACTAAGAACCTTTCTGGGTAATGAGTAGCAAATGTTTCGTAGTATTTCGGTTTGGAATCTGCGGTTTAGGGGCTGTGGTATTCGAATACCATAAACCGCAGACTATAAACCGTAAACCCAAATAATAAAAACTACCTGCCCAAGTTCAATTTATACTTCCGTTTTCCCAGAAATACTAGCCTTTTTTTCTACTTTTGCGCGAAATAATCAACTAAATGGAGCACAAGGATAATCTATTGGGAGTCTTGAAAATACTCTTTAAATGGAAAAAACAAATCGTTCAGGTATGCCTAATCGCTGCGGTGGGAAGCATTATCATATGCCTAGTCATGCCTAATTATTACGAATCTTCTACGGTCTTCTACGCTGCGAGTCCCGATTTGGCCAAACCGGACGGTATCGGTATCAATGACCGTGATAAAGAGTACTACGGCGAATCCGAAGATATGGATCGCGTACTCACCCTCTGCGAATCCAATACAATTGCTGACTATCTGATCAATAAGTACGACCTGTACCAACATTATGACATTGATCCCAACCACCCCAAAGCACCGCACAAAGTGAGAAAAACGCTTTCCAAGTTATTTAAAGTCATCAAAACGAAATACGATGCTATACAGATCACCGTGGAAGACGAAGAACCGGCGGTCGCCATGAATATGGTCAATGATGCCCGACGTCTCGTAGATAGTCTTGGACAAAGTATGATCAAAAACAGTCACTTACAATCTATCGCCAAACAAAAAAAGCTTTTGGTGGGACAAAGAAAAAATCTAAAAGTACTAGGAGATAGTCTCGCCATTTTACGCCAAACCTATGGCATCTATAATACCGTTTCTCAATCTGAATTATTGGCCGAATTACTCGCCAAAGGCGAATCTAATCTAACGCGTACAAAAGCTCGATTAGACCAAATCAAAAAATCTGGCTCCGCCAGAAGAGATACCATCAATAAGCTATTGAGTAATATCAGCGGATATGAACAGGAGGTGAGTTCCTTAAAAACCAGAATTGAGCACTTCAATCAAGGAATGTCTATTGTCGATGCACTCGAACAAGAGCACAAAGAAGCAAGAGATCAAACGGGCTTAGACAATGAACGCCTCAAGCAGTTCCAATCGGCTTATGAAACGCCTTTTACTTCTATCTATCTGGTAGAAACGGGCGAGCTGCCGATTGTCAAAAGTAGACCGGTGAGAAGCTTGATTGTTATTGCTTCGGTTTTTATTGCTTTTATTTTTAGTGTCATCGGAGTACTCTTGATGGATTTATATAAAGAAGTGGATTGGAAGGAAATTGTTAATGGCTAAACCATCCAGCATATCATCCAATATCCCTGAACATTCCATTCGGATATTTCAAGCTTTTGGGCTACTCATCTTGGGCAGTCTATTTGTGGGATTGGCTACGGAAACTTATTTCCTAGCAGGTTTACCTGTCTTGGTTATTTTTGCTTATATCTCTATCGTTGATTTTCGGAAACTCTTTTTTATCCTTCTTGGCCTCCTCCCGCTTTCGACCGAAGTAGCCCTTCCCGGAGGTTTTGCAACTGATTTTCCCAGCGAGCTCTTTATGGTCGCCCTGATGTTTTTTTACATGGCCCATGTTTTAAAAAACATCAAAGAAATCAATTCGGATTTTATCAAACATCCCGTCACCCTATTATTATTACTTCATCTCGGTTGGACTTTTGCTTCGGCTATTGTTTCTGAAATGTTTGTAATGTCTTTAAAGTTTTCCCTAGCTCGTGTTTGGTACATTGTGGTCTTCTACTTTATGGCAGCTAGTATGATCAAAAGTTTAGCAGATTTTAAAAAAGTTTTTTGGTGGGTTTTTATTCCATTGATTACGACCATCGTGATTGTAGTTGCCCGCTATTCGACTTATGGTTTTGCTTTTGAAGAAGTCAACTCCGTGATGAGTCCGTTCTATCGAAATCACATCACCTATGCTTCTATTTTGGTTTTGTTTTTTCCTATTCTTTGGTTTGCTAGATATTGGTATCCCAAAGGAAGTGCAAAGCGAACATGGCTATTTTTATCGCTCATCGTCTTTCTCATTGGTATCCAATTGTCTTATTCCAGAATCACTTATTTGTGCTTGGCAGCAGCACTCGGTTATTATTTTATCATTCAGTATAAGATGACTCGTTGGGCTTTATTCTTAGCCATTATCGGTTCTTTGCTGATCGTAAGGATCGCTCTCAAGAATAATAATTTTTTAGAGATGGCGCCTGACTTTGAAAAAACGGTAACCCACTATGAATTTGACAACCTTTTGGAAGCCACTTATAAACTAGAAGATATTTCGGGAATGGAACGAGTCTACCGTTGGGTAGCGGCCATTTACATGACGCAAGAACGTCCTTGGATGGGGGTTGGACCAGGTAACTTTTATAATTTCTACCGAGGCTATACTCTCAATAAATTCAAAACTTATATCAGTAATAATATTGAAAAATCCGGTATCCATTCTTACTACCTCATGGTCTTGGTCGAACAAGGAGCAATCGGCCTACTTATCTTTTGCTTTTTCGGTTTTTATCCACTCATTCGAGGCGAACAAGTCTACCACCAAACCAAAGACCCATTAGTCAAAAACATGGTCATGGCCGTGCTCCTGAGTTTGATCATTATTTTTATTTTGCTGCTGCTCAATGATCTTCTAGAGTCAGATAAAGTTGGCCCTTTCTTTTTGATCGCCATGGCGATTATCGTCAACGTAGATTTGGCCAATCGACGAGAACAGAAACAGGTTGAAACGAAGTCTTAAAGTAAGTGCTACTGCCACTATTAATATAGGAGCTCTGATGATCAAATTCTCCACCACCTTCGGTGAGTTTTTACTTTTTCAGTCCCCAAAAAGTAACAAAGTAGTAGTAGTAGTAGTAGTAGTAGTAGCTATTGACAAATACTC
>CAYQRA010000763.1:0-3600 GCA_964419315.1 uncultured Saprospiraceae bacterium
AACAGAATCTATCTTAATAATCTATCTCCAAATAAGATAGAGTCTGTTAAAGATAGTCTTTTTTAAGGTTTTGTAAAAAGACATCTAGTTCTTGATCGGAGGAAGCTATAAAGATGGATTTATGTGCTTTGACCTGATTTAGTTTTTGTAAAATCTTTGGGCTTTTAATCCTATTGAAATGTAAGACATAGCTTAAAAAGCTTAGCTTTAATCTTTCTCTACACGCTTCGTGCATATCGGGACGTACTTCTCCGTAATAGGTGTAGATCCTTTTGAGTACCCGCCAAAAGCAAAGCCAAGTTGGATAATGGAGAAAGATGATACTGTCTGCTGCTGCGATTCGCTGATCCATTGTACCTCCATAATTCCCATCCATGATCCACTCTTCTTTTTGAATTAATTGTTGGACCGTAGCGGTCCATTCTTCTTTGCTGCTTTCTACCCAATTGGGTTTCCAATAATACTGATCGAGGTGAAAAAGAGGCAATCCCGTTTTCTGCTGCAATTTTTTAGCAAAGGTGGATTTTCCTGCACCACAACATCCGATGATCATTACTTTTTTCATGAGAAAGAATTCTTAGGGATAATAAACCCAAACATTGGGCTCTCGGTAAACGCCTTCCTGTTGCTTTAAGTCCATAAAAACAGGATTCAAAAGTCCGGGGATGATATATTCGCTAGATTCGGTGATGGCTTGATCTAAATATTTTTGCCAAGCATCGATTGGCTTGGGAATGGTCATGGAAGAGGAGCAGACTTTTAATATTTGCGCACCAGATTTCTCGTGAGTTCTTAGCCAAGGATCATAAAGATGTGCTCCTTTTTTGCGCAATAGGTATTGGTGAATATCTTCTTTAGGGAAAAGGTGTTTAAAGGACGGTCTTACCGGAATTACCAAATGATTTAATCCTTTTCTTTGACAAACTTCCTTCGCCTTGTCTACCATAATACGACTATATCCTTGTCCTTGAAAATGTTTATGGATTCCGATTTGTAAGCCTCCTAAATAATTGGGAGGAATGTTTCGCTTTTTTCCATCTATCCCTTGCGCCAACATCCAATCCCAACCTTGATCCGGTAAAGCTGGCAGCGCTCCAGCCCAATAAAAGGGAATGGTGTTCGCGATACCAATGATTTGGTCTTCCGTATCGAGTAATAGCAATTGAGTTTCTGGAAAAAGGGATTCGAGCGCTTGCCAAGAGGCATTTTCGATCAAGGCTTCAGAAAGTGGACTTGGCCAAATATCAAGTGTTATCTCTTGGATTCTTCCTTTAAATTGAGGACTTTCTTTTAGATTGTGAAATTGCATGAAGGACTTTTGGTTAAGAGATCACAATATTAGAGAATTTTTAGGGAATTGCCAGAGAAGCCCTTTTTAAAGGAGCTGGAAAATATAAATATCCGAGAAAACCTATGTTCTACTATTCCAGACTCCGAATGGCTAGCAAATTTGGAGATTGGACAATCCATATTTCTTCCCTATATTGCGCAAAATGATTTTTAGGAAATTACCACGATGCTAATGGTGTTCCTAGGCTTATAATAAAAACAAACCTATGAAGATACAATTGCTTTCTTGTGATAGTGCCCGCCCCGATGGACGAGCGATCACCAAAATGCTAGAAGAAGTCGCCTTGGGAATGGATAATTCTCTGGCTCGAGAATTGACGGATATTTTATTGGATGGTACGGCTGTGGATATCGAAGTGTCTAGTAAAACAACAAGTTCTGCTTTTAGAGCTTTGCGTAAATTGGACATTGATTATGAGATCATGGATTAAGGCTTTTCGTTTCTCAGCCTCTGCTGTCGGATGGTCTGAGAAGCCGGTTTTATGGCTAGAAGCGAATGGTTGACTTAGCCCGTTATTGTTTTAGAGAGATGATTTTCTAAAACAAAAAAGAAGACCCTTCATGAAAAAGCTATTAATTCTATTACCCATTCTATGCCTTAGCCTATCTGTTCTTGCCCAAAAAAATAATGTCAAAGGAAGGCTTTTACTCTTTCCGACCAGTACTTTTGCCTATGCCCTTGGACTAGGTTATGAATCCCAGTTCAATGCCCGACTTTCGGCCCAACTCTCCATGAATTTTTATGGCTTTGATATGCAAAATACAGATGGTGGTGCCACCTTTGTAGTTTCGATTATTCCAGAAGCTCGCTGGTGGCTAAAATCTATAGATTTGGAAACTAAGCAAAATTCAATTTTTATTGCTGCTTTTTTGGAATTTGCTAAATCTAAAATGACTCCCGGCGGAGAAGGTAACTTCGGTCAAAATTATTTGCTTGCTGAGGAGAACGGGGAAATAAATCCAGGACTCCTTTTGGGTTACAAAAAATGGATTGCTAAAAAATGGTTTCTAGAATTTTATACCGGTCCCAAATATCGGTTTATTAAAGAAGATAAGGAATTTAGGAGACAAGGGCGTTCGGTGACAGAAATCGCTTATAAAAATCAATTGGGTTTTCGAATAGGAATAAATGCGGGAGTGCTATTAAAATAAAAAATACCTCCTTAGGCGCTACTACTTAGCTTGGAATGCCTTAAATTTAGATTTTGTAGTGCTGTTTTAGGTGAGCTTCTCACCCCTTCAAAATAGTTTTTAATGAAAGCATTCTTCGAAGATCTTGCCAGTCGAATATTTCCAGACCCCCGAATAAAGGCCCAACGCAATTTGGCGAGGAGGAATAATTGGTCTTTTAAGCATAAAAGCCGCATGGAAGAGGAAGCGCCAGAATTGGAGCGCTTTGAGTTATTTCAAGGTCGCCGAGACAAACGGGTCAAAGCCATCATGGGTATGCGCTCCGCGAAAGTCTTGGGCAGGTTCCGTATTTATGATTATCTCTATTATGGAGATTTGGGAAAAAAACAGACGACGGTTTTTGAATTTGTCTTTCCTTCTTTAGAACTTTTTCCTTTTGCCATTCGTCCCAAAAGTACCATGAATGCCATCAAAGATTTCTTTGTGGCAGAAGATACTCCTTTTGCAACGACGCCCGAGTTTAATGAGCGTTACCAGATCTCAACTGACAATTGGGAGGAACTCAAATTCGATCTGAATGAAGACTTTTTGGATTGCGTAGGGGATGTTCCCGGTTGGACTTTTGAAGGCGATGAAGAATTTTTGCTTGCTTACCAATATGGCAAATCCGTTTCTACCGCAGATGTCAATGCACAATACCTCCAATTTGAAAACACTTGTGAACGACTGATCAATGGTCGAAGTAGTGCAGAATTTGTTTAATCATCAGCGTTCATTCTAAAGTGCTTTTATGATAAAACTCCTCGGGATTCCTTGCGACCAACATTCTTCTTTTTTAAGAGGTGCAAGTCTGGCGCCACCACGCATCCGACTCATGGATAGCGATGGCTCCGCCAATGCTTTTTGCGAACAAGGCATCGCCTTTCGCAAGGGCGAAAATTATACAGACCTTGGTGATCTGGATTTTCCGAACACGGAAGCAAGTGCCGTCTACCAAAACATTAAAGATCGAATTGCTAAAGAAATAAAGGCAGGAGATCCCTTGCTTTCCCTTGGCGGTGACCATTCTATTTCTTATCCGATCATCGAAGCATTTGCCCATAAATATCCTGGATTAAA
>CAYQRA010000764.1:0-3595 GCA_964419315.1 uncultured Saprospiraceae bacterium
TAAAGACTTTACGAATGTGGTAAATTCAGGCTACGATATGCAAAGAAAGAAAAAGCTGGATCTAGAAACGGCGTCTATAAATCGGAGCATTGAAGAATTGAAAATCAAATCACAAAAAGCCTATAACGAATATTTGATCCGCGATAATCAGGTAAAAGTGATTCAACAATTATTGGCTGAAAAAGCAGAAAGCATCAGCGCCTTACAAGATGCCACTGCTGCCCGCGCCTCCATGGATCGTCAAGTGCAAGAAATTCGTGCTCAGATTTCGGATAAGCAGATTAGTATTGCTCAGATCGAAACTCAAAAGACTAATATCTCCCTGACCGCGGATGAAAGTAAAAAGAATAAATTTGTTGACCTTCAACAGCATGTCAATAAACTAACTTCTGATATCGAAGTTTGGCGACGGAAGTATCTTTTGGTTTCACCGATCGAAGGAACCGTTTCCTTTGCTGCGGAATACCGAAGTGAAAAAACTTATATCACCAAAGATGATGTAGTGATGTCCATTGTCCCCAAAGAAGGTCGACGCATCATTGGTAAATCATTTTTGCCAACCAGTGGTTTAGGGAAAGTGAAAATCGGAAATAAGGTAATCATTCGAGTAGACGGATATCCCTATGAAGAATTTGGTTTTGTCCGTGGTAAACTGGAGTCTAAAGGCCAAATTCCCAATAAAGCCCGGGAATATCCGATCACCATCGAACTCCCGGATGGGCTAGTCACGTCCTTCCATGAAGAATTGCGATTTGACCAACAAATGCAAGGGCGCGCTGAAATCATCTCTGAGGATCGCCGATTTATCGAACGGGTTTTCCAACAATTACGAGCCTTGTTTAACAAGTATGATTAAACAACTTCGATGTTTTCCTTCTACTTTTCCAAGTAAAAAATCAATATTCCGCAGACCAATTTGATTTTGATTTCTAAAAGCTTATTTTGACAATCCGTACACTCAAAAATATGCCATTAGAACTTTTTCCATACCTGTTGTTGCGAAGCACCGCCTTGCCATTGGACTATCTCAAGGTCTTACAATGGCCCAAGTCCAAAGTCTGGCAAGACCTATTAGATAAAGAGGCCAAACATTATTTAGCAAAAAAAAACTTGCTCGAAAACTTATCTAGCATCATTGGAAGTCATCCTGATTATAAAGCCAAAAACACCTTAGCCAATCTATACAAAGATATCTTAAAGGAGAGGAAAGTCAATAGTTCTAAATATCAAAACCTGCTCCATTATTCCCCCGCAGCATTGGAGTTCTTGCCTGCTTTAGAACATTACTTAAAAGAAGGTCAAAGTATCGAAACAGATCAATCTCAGTGGCAGGAGATTTACCAAAAAGAACTACCCAAAATTCGAGCGAAATTTCAAAAGTCATTGCAGCAACCCGCTTTATTAAAAGCCTTGCCCTTGTCTAGTATTTCCATCCATTATCGACTAAAAAATTACTTAGCAAAAGATGTTGCTATCCATCGAAAAAAAGAGTGGCAGACAGAAAGAACCGCCTTGCAATTTTTGACTAGAGTGGCAACCAAGACAAGTCCGTTTAGCACTTATACCACCTTGAGTATTCAAAACTTAAAGGATGCTTCTTTTGCTTACCCAATACAAAATAGTGTTCGGTTGAATAATCATATTTTGTCTTTGCTACAAGAAGGCTTGGAACAAATTCCCGGTTTTTATCGACAGATGTTGGTCAAAGTAAATCCTAGTTTGAGATTGGAAAAAGAAAAATGGAAATACATTCTCAATTCGAAAAATGTGGAGTCATTACAAGAAATTGAGCGACAGGATTTATTGGATTTGTTTTTAGAAAAACTGCAAGAAGGAGGAAAGGTATTTCAGGAAGTAGTTTCTGAAGCTTTGCAATTTATCGAAGCAGATATAGGATCTATTGAAGGCTATTTATTGCAATTATTAGACTTGGGTTTATTGGAATGGGAATGGGGCATTAGTGGCAACGAACACCTCTGGCTAGAGCAACTGAAGGAGCACTTAAATACTTTAGAAGATTTTCAGGGAAGTACCGAAGTATTAGCAGTATTAAGCTTTCTCAAAAAACAAAAAGATGATTTCCTAAAAGCAAAATCCGATGAGAGAGTGGTGTTGATGAAAGACACTGAAAAGAAATTGATCGACTTTTTTCAGGCTTTCCTTCCCAAAAGAACAACAGAAGAAGAGGAAGAAATATTCACCCGAATCAAAAGTGAAACCTTTCATTTTAAAGCAGAAAAATTATTCTATGAAGATCAAAATGATCGTATAAAACTAGAGATAGATCAACAGGAAATTACAAAGATCTTAGCAAAATTGGATCAATTGACCGACCTATTACATCCCTTGGCACTGACGCCTTTGCACACCGAAGTATGGATGCATTTGGAAGAAAAATATCCTAATCAAAAGCAAGTAGATCTATTGACTTTCTATGACTCTTTTTATAGGAATCGAAATAATACCGTCTTTAAAGATGCTGTGAAAAATCAAGAAATTGATCAGATTTTTAAGGGATTAGAAAAAGCAAAAGCAGACCAAACTGGAAAAGTTTTCAACTTATCCCTCGCCCAAATAAATTCAATTTTGGAAAGTCTAACCCCCGGAGTAATCAATGCGCAAAAGGGCAAAGGACAAGGAGGCTTGTTTCATTTTTATAAAAATAAAGATGGAGGTCTGCAAACTTTCCTAGAAGCCAATTTTATGGGTTATGGAAAAATGATGGGACGTTTTTTACACCTCTTTCCTGCATCTTTGAGTACCGAGATTCGCGATTGGAATAAAGATTTGGCAGGGGAAAGCTGTTGGGTAGAAAATGTAGACGCCTCTTATTTTAATGCCAATTTGCACCCTCGATTATTAACAAAGGAAATCGCTAGCCCCGGCAGCCAAAACATCCTAGAAGCCAAACAACAAATTGCGGTGATAGACCTAGAAATTGTCAGAGATGAAAATCGCAAACTCCTCTACTTACGGCATAAACCTAGTCAAAAAGAAGTGATGGTTTTTAACTTTGGTTTCGAAGCTTTGGCGAGCAGATCTTCAATGTACCAATTATTGCAAAGTTTTGGCTATCAAAATGCCGCAATGAGTATATTGACCAATTTGACCGATCAAGTCACCTTAGAAAAATGGTCAAATGGGGTGTTATTTTTACCTCGCCTAGTTATTGACGAGTGTTTGGTGCTCCAAAGAAAACGTTGGTACTTTCCGGCAGCAATATTCCCTTCCTTGGCAATCGGTACCAATCAGGATGCCGCCTTTTTTCTAGCTATCCAACGCTGGAAAGAATGCTGGGAATTACCGAGCCAATTTTTTATCCGGCTCCAACCTTTAAAAATCCCTGGAGTCTCCGATTCCAAAGAAGCCTCCGCTGTGCGGAAAACCGATGATTATAAACCCCAGTATATGGATTTGGATAATCCATTATTGGTGCAGTTATTGGGGCGGCTTTTGCGAAAAGTAGAGGGCATGGTATTGATTGAGGAAATGCTGCCCGACACGGCTTTGGAAGCGAGTGGGCGAGCGGTGGAAGCCTTGGTGGAATGGAAGAAAGCGTAAAGTTTTATGCAAAAAGCCTTTCCCGCAAAATAGA
>CAYQRA010000765.1:0-3584 GCA_964419315.1 uncultured Saprospiraceae bacterium
GGTAGATAGCAATGGACTGGTGACCACTATTTTGTACCAATCCCCTCCGAATAATCATTGGCAAGATCCTTTGATCGCCTTTTGTTTACCAGAGATTTGTAATGATGGCATTGACAATAATAATAATGGTTTAATCGATTGTGAAGATTGTGAAGATTGCGCCAGTTTTGGAGCTTGCAATGATAATGATAATGACTCCGTTAATGACCAATGTGATTTAGATGACGACAACGATGGGATTTTGGATATTGATGAAGGATGTTTGCAAGTTACGGATAACGTAAGCATTGATATTAGAAATGGAGAAGCTCAGACGCTTGGCGTTAATAGTGGGGAAAATGGTTTTATCATAGATGTTTTACAAATAGACAATAGCTTCAACATTATCCTAAACGATTCCTCTTTGACCTCCCGTCCCTCAGCACCTATATCAGCCGATCTTAATTACACCTCCCAAGGCACCTCTCCTGGATTAACGGTACGATTTGATAATGGTGATCAATATGGAGCTGGAGGTATTCCACAAATCTGGCAATTTGGAGGACCCGCAAATCCAGAAACGCCCTTGTTTAGGATGATTATTTTTGCCAATGGAAAAATGGAAATATTTGGCTCCAAAACCCTCAATGGCCCACTAGAAAGAATGGAATTTACCGGAGGACTAATTTACCATCCTCCCCTATGGAATGTAGATTCCAATACCATAGTGGTTGGACAATATATTGATGGACCAACCTATATGCGTGGTAGTGTCTATGGATTTACGAGTAATTGTATTGATACCGATGGAGATGGACTAACAGATAATATGGATCTGGACTCGGATAACGATGGTTGCCTTGATGCTTTTGAAGAAGATGTAGTAGATGCGGATTCGGATGGAATTGCAGGAACACAAACCGGCCCTCCAACCGTTGATGCCAACGGGTTGGTAACAAGCATTACCTACACTGCTCCGCTTAATAACACTTGGCAAGATTCTTTACGCGGATACTGTTTATCAGAAATTTGTGATGATGGAATTGATAATGATGTGGATGGGGATACGGATTGTGAGGATTCCGATTGTTCGGTAGCTTCCCCCACAATTTCCCTGTCTCAAAATACCGCTTGTGTCAACGAAAGCATTGTAATTTCCTCCTCCGACCTTGGAGTAGGAACGACTTATAACTGGAACTTTGGCAGCAATGCCTCCCCTAGTACGGCTACGGGCATTGGACCACATCCTGTATCTTATCAGAGCTGCGGTGCCAAGACCGTTCGCTTAACCGTATTGAAAAATACTTGTTCGCTACAAGTCGATAGTGTGGTCAATATTATTGATAGCACCAATCCGGTTTGGACGGCTAATCCACAGGATTTGATCCTAGAATGTTTGCCTTCGGCCAACTACAGTGATTCGATTGCCCTATGGCTAAGTAATTTTGGGAATGGAACAGCTTCGGATAATTGCAATAATTTTAGTATTAGCAATAATTATACAAGTCTCAGCTCAGATTGTGGAAGCACCCAAAGTACGCTAGTTACTTTTACGGCAGCTGATAGCTGTGGAAATATTGCCAATGCAACCGCCAATATCCAAATCTTAGATACCCATGCTCCGATCATGACAACTGTAGCAGATACCATAATCGACTGCAATGAAACTATTGGCCTAAGCACTCCAACAGTGGTTGATAGTTGTTCGGCTTCCCCCGTTTTGGTTTTACAAGAAGCAGCGATCTACCATCCGCAGGCAGATTGGAAAACAGCTCTTGGCTGTGCTTTGCTTTATAGTGTAGACCATGGTATTTATGATGACAAAGGTACTCCTGCGACTACGGATGATGAAATCCAGTTTGAATTGACGGTGATTGGGAGAAATGCTGGGGGTACATGGGAAACAACTATTGAGGGGATTCCTTTTAGTAGTGTTTATTCTTCTGTGCTGACCATTGGACCGATATTATCTAATGGACCGCTTGTGAATTTTACCATTGTGGATCAAGTGGATGCGGCTTGTAGTATCGTGGTGGAGGTGGATGGGAATTTGTTTTAGGGAATAGCGAACAGTCAAATTGAGAAGTGTTTAACTTATTAATCAACAGCACATTATAGAGTACATCTTATTTGTTCCCTCTACCCTGATGGCACCTAACGCCCGTTATACCCATGTTCTCTACTGACTTAATTTTCTTCAAGGATACAGGTTATTTCTAGTTGGCTATCCCTGTTTTCACATGCAGAAACGGCATCTGACTCTGTTAATTTATATTTCGAAACTTCGAAAATGCTTCCGTCAACATCATTTGTACAAGTACAAGTCCAGCTTTTCTTTAAACAGGATAACAGTGTCAATGAAAATAAGACACAAATTAATTTTAATCTCATGATAATATTTCTTTACTAAAATTTACATCCAAATCAATTGGCTTTCCTGCAAAATCATAATTCCACTTATCCAAACTAAATTCCCCTTTAGAGCATGTAGTAATTCCAAAAACGGGGAAGTCTATTTCCATGGTTTTACTTTTTCTGTGGTGAATAACTTACACTTTCGTTTTGACAAATCATCATTGACAAGCTTCCTCATTGTCTGGTAAAATCTCATCAAATTTTCCATTTCCATTATGTTGAGAAGGGGAACCACAATTCATCGTATACTCAAATGGATTTAGCTCATCACAAGCAAAAATACAAACTCCTCCCATCGCCTCAAATTCATCTCCATTAATATTTTTCACTTTAATAGATACATTATAATAACCATTTGCCAAGGTCTCCTCTGGCACCCAAGCTTCAAAAACGTCATTCGGCATAAACTCAGAAGCTTCATAAACAACAAGTCCTGTTGTATCTGTAATGATAAGTTTTTCTACCCGCTCTATATCTTCATCCGCATAAACGATAAAAAAGTCATTAATCCCATCATTATTTCGAGGGGTAAAAATATTGGGTAGATAAATTTTCCCAGGTTCAAAATCCTTTTCGATTGGAGCCAGACCACAACAGTTTTCGTAGGTATTTTTTTGACTTATTACGGTACAAGACATCACCTCTTCTTCCTTATTACAGGACCAAACAAGGCTCAACATAAAGACAAAGGAAATTAATTTTAATAAATTCATTTTATTGTTTTAAATTTAAGTACAAGACAAAAGATAAACAGGAATAAGATAATGGTATTTTGTTGGCCGCAGATCGCGCAAAACCCAATCCCTTATTCCGCTTGATTCGCAGCAATATATTCTTCTAAAATTTCCTCCAAATTGGGCTTGGGAATCAGACCTTGAAAACGCTCTACCAATTTGCCTTTATGGATAAACATAATCGTAGGAATGGATTTGACTTGGAAATGCTGACTGAGTTGTGGATTGATTTCGGTATTGACTTTGGCGACCAAGGCTCGGCCTTCATATTCTTGCGCCAACTCATCAATGATCGGGCCCAACATCTTACAAGGCCCACACCAATCCGCATAAAAATCCAATAAAACGGGGATTTCCGACTGTCCCACCAATTCATTAAAATTAGCATCGGTCACTTGAACGGTTTGGTATTTAGGTTTCTTTTTCCAGAACATGTGTTAAGCTTTTAATTTTTTG
>CAYQRA010000766.1:0-3584 GCA_964419315.1 uncultured Saprospiraceae bacterium
TAAATCTAAAAAGAGACCATCAAAATTGAAAGTTAATTATTTTACAATGTATTTAGTAAACCTAGTACGTAGGAGACGAAAAGGAATAAAAAAACTTTGTTTGTTTTATAAACGAAGTCAATCTGTTAACTTAGTCTTTTATTGAGATTCTTAAAATAAACGAATAACATGTCTTGGACAGAAATTGTGGTCGATGCCCTTATTAATATGTCTTGGGTAGAAATTATAGCTAATATTTTTTGCTTGATCTGTGTTGCGCTGACGGTCAAGAAAAACATATGGTGTTGGCCTACGGGGATCATTGGTGTTTCTGCCTACTTCGTTTTATTTTACCAATACAAGTTATATGGTGACATGGGTTTGCAAGTGGTATTTTTATTCCAAAGCATTTATGGCTGGTGGTTTTGGTTGAATGGAAAAAAAGAAGACATCGAGGAAGTACCGATTCGGACTTTGAGCAATCCAGAAAGAGGAAGTATTTTAGGAATCATTTTATTAATTTGGGGAAGCCTGTATTATGTATTGCACAGCTATACGGATGCAGCGATCCCACATCTCGATGCCTTGGTTACCGCTTTGAGTTTAATTGCCAATTTACTTTTGGCTAGGAAAGTTTTGGAAAATTGGATTTTATGGATCATTGCCGATGTCTTTTTTGTTGGGATTTTTATCTATAAAGGATTGTATTTATCGGCAGTCACTTATGTTATATTTTTAGTCATGGCCACCAGTGGGTGGATAAATTGGAAAAAAGATTGGGAATTACAAAAGGCTTAGTTTTTGGTAAATTCATGCCGCTTCACCGCGGCCATATGCACCTGATCGAAACGGCCAGAAAGGCTGTGGACGAACTGACCGTAATGGTCTGCAGTATTCAGGCAGAACCCATCCCTGGTTACCTCCGCTACCAATGGATGAAACAAACCTTTCCAGACCTTCGGGTCCTGCACGTCACCGATGAAAATCCACAAGAACCCAAAGACCACCGTTTCTTTTGGGAAATCTGGAGCGATACTTTTCGGCGAAATATGCCAATGGGAATCGACATTGTTTTTACCTCCGAGCACTATGGCCATGAATTGGCCAAGCGGATGAATATCCAGCATCAATTGGTCGATTTAGATCGAATAACTTTTCCGGTATCTGGCACCAAGGTCAGAAATGATCCTTTCGCAAATTGGGAATACATTCCTAAAGCAGTCCGACCTTATTACCTCAAAAAAATCGTCCTCACCGGCCCGGAGTCAACGGGCAAATCGACCTTGTCTAAAAAACTCGCTGCGCATTATAAAACCTGTGCGGTAGAAGAGTATGGTCGCACTTATTGGGAAACCAATGTGGGGGATAAAGATTGTCTGGATATTGCGCAGGTAGCTGCGGGGCAGTTGTGGCTCGAAGAGCAGGCCGCGGAGCGTGCCAATAAAATACTCTTCTGCGATACCGACCTGCTCGTGACGCAGATTTGGAGTGAAATCTATTATCAAAGATGCCCCGCTTGGATTATCCAACACAATCACCAGCACTCTTACGATCTTCACTTGCTCCTCGATATTGATATCCCTTGGGTGGATGATGGGACCCGCGAATTTCCAAAACTTCGCCAATATCATTTTGATCGAATCAAAGAAGAATTGGAAAGTCGGAATATAAATTATGTCCTTATTTCTGGTGAATTCGAGGAACGTTTTGAGCGAGCGGTAGCGGCGGTTGATGCTTTGATGGGCTAGGAGCGTGTTTGATCTGGCCTTTTGTCATTATTATTTCTGCATATTATAATTTGCATTTACTGGTGAAAATAAGCATATTGCATAGTATAATATGCAAAATTATGTTTTTGAATAATGTAAAAATTGGTGAGGTAAAGGCTCAAATATCACGACTCATCAAGTCTCAGCGAAAAAAGAGTAAGCTCTCTCAACAGGAGTTGGCTGACTTACTTGATATCTCAAGAATCACCGTGCAAAATATAGAATTGGGAAAAAATTATACGATAGATATCTTGTTTAAAATACTTCAATATTTTGATTTGCTTCGCGATTTAAATGAAATGATTTTAAACTATGTGGACGAAAGAGAAGATTTAAAATCATTATACTAATGATGGCTAAAAATCAAATACTAGCGGTCATCTGTTTTGGGAAAGAGGTCGGAAAAGTTGGTTTGGATGAAAATAAGAATAGGTCATTCTTTCAGTACAATCCTGAATATTTGGAGGAAAGAAATCTAAATTTATTTCCTGATACAGGGATCATTAAAAGGATCGCGCCGCTACAGATATTTAGCAAATATAATAATGAGACTTTCAAAAATCTGCCACCACCAATTGCAGATTCTTTACCAGATGCCTTTGGTAATATAATTTTTAAAGCATGGCTAGAATCTGATCCTAAAAGGCAAAATCAAATTTCTTCGATAGAACAATTGGCCTATGTCTCCAATAGAGGGATGGGGGCATTGGAATATCGACCAAGTATCGAAATTCCAAAGAATACAAATATTGATATTGACGAAATACTAGAGGTTCTCAGGATAGTACAATCTAGTAAAAATAGTATCCGATTTAAAGAATTAAACCACACTGCATTATTAAATATATTTAAGATTGGAACTTCCGCAGGAGGAGCAAGACCCAAAATTTTAATATCCGAAAATAAAAAAACAAAAGAAATTATTCCCGGAGATTTAGAATTTAGTGCAGCGTTTAATCATTACTTAGTGAAACTTTCGATAGAAGAATCGATAGGATACAATCCTGCTCTTATAGAATATTGTTACTATCTGACTGCAAGGAATCTTAAAATTAGAATGATGGATTCTAAGTTAATCGATCAGCAACATTTTGCGACGTTGAGATACGATAGAATTGATGGGAAGAAAAAGCATGTCTTGACCGCAACAGGACTAACAGGGTGGGATTTTAGCAAATCAGAACATTCGAGTTATGAAAATTTATTTGAACTAGCCTTATTCCTAAAAATTCCGCGGAAGGAAATAGAAGAGTTGTTTAGACGGATGGTGTTCAATGTTGTTTTCTGCAATAATGATGATCACTTAAAAAATCATTCCTTTATCTATAATGAATTGGAGGACAAGTGGAATCTATCTCCAGCATATGATTTGACCTATTCTCTGAATCCTCTAATAACTTATAAAAGAATTAGTCGAGCGCTTTCTGTCAATGGTAAGAGAATAGATATTAATTTTGCAGATCTTCAACAAATAGCAAAAACATATACCATTAAAAATGTCAAAGGAGTGGTACAGGAAATACAAAATGGAATAGGTGTTTGGCTGGAGTATGCTGAGGAATTAAATATCCCCCAAAGAATCATACAGACTATTCAACATCAATTTATAAAACTGATCTAAACAACTAAATTAGGCAACTACTTTGGTAGTTGCTGAGTGCCTATTGATACCCCATAAGTCTAAAATTATGAAAACTATAATTTCATTAATTTTAACTGGAAGTTTTCAATAAAAAACAAACTGTTCGTTACGACTTACAAGTCGTAGACGGATCAACGTCGAGGTCTCCGACCTCGAATCCTAAGTATTCTATAAATTCTACTCAACAAGGAGTG
>CAYQRA010000767.1:0-3583 GCA_964419315.1 uncultured Saprospiraceae bacterium
GACATAGAGTTCCTTCTGTGCCACGGTATTGCCTTCGATACATTGTTGTATCAAAACCTGAATATCAATTGTTGAAAGTTGGGTATTCAATCTTACGGTGTTTATTATAAAGGCAAGGCAAAAATGGAAAGGTTGGAAATTAGGAGATTTTTTTTAGAAAAAATAAATTTAGTCGATGAGGATGGAAGTAAATGCTATACTCTTAAGAAGCAAAGAAGGCTTCTGATTTAAGAAAGAAGAGGAGGTCAGAAGGAGGTCGGGAGTCCCTTATTCCTTTTGCGTTTTTGTAAATGCTTCATGCAATTCCAATAAATTCATTTCGCTGTGTAATAAATCATTGATGGTCAATTCAAACAACTGTACATCTATAGATTTTGTGGACTCCGCACGATTATAAATTAGATCTATTAGTTTTTCAAATTGCGTTTTCATATCCTCTTTATTTTCATCAATACTCGTTAAGAGAGATATTATTTCATAATCCAATAAATCAATTCTGGAATTCATGATTGCTTTCCATGCCGTATTTTTAATACTTGCATTTCTTAAGCCATTACATTTTCCGATAAATTCGACGATAGAGACTTCTTTATCTTCATAAAACGCTATGGTATCTAGGAGTTGTTGATGTTCCAATATTCGCGATGACAACTCACTTTTATTCTCTTCTAATTCCTTATTTAAAGCAATCAACATTTTATCAATATAGGCTTTATTATTTCTTTCTTCATTCCAGTTATTGATAAACAGGGCAATCAGAATCCCTACGACTACCGGAACCATCTCTTTCAAAAAATCTTTAATCTTCATCTTATTTTATTTTCGGGTTTACGGTATGGGGTTTACGGTTTACGAATACCGTACCCCCCCTATCGAAACAACATCACATCACTACTCATCACTTCTCGCTGTCCATTTTCCCAAAGCACTTCCAATAGTGCTACATAAACGCCGGACATCATTCGCTGCTGCTTAAAAGTACCGTCCCAACCGGCGGATTCTTCATTTAATGCAAAATTAGTATTCTCAAAAACAAGCTCTCCCCAGCGATCATAAATCGAAAAGCGAAGGACCTCCGCGGAGCCTAATACCCCTTGTGGAAACAAGACATCATTCGCCGAATCATCATTCGGACTAAAAGCAGTAGGCAAGTAAATTGATCGTTGAGGTTCCTCTACTTTTACCAATACCTCTATCCTTGCCGTACAACCTTCTTCATCAGTAAGAATCAATTGATAATTGGTACTGACGGATGGATTGGCAATGGGAGATCGGCAATCCGTACAAGTCAAACCTATCGCGGGCGACCACTCATAAGTCGCATTGGAAATACTCGACAAAACATCCACCTGCAAGGCAATAGAATCTCCTGGAGCAATAATCCATTCTGAATCCGCTTCGAGCAAAATTTCGTCTTCTACGAAGATACTAATTTGATGTAAAGAATCACAAGCTCCTGCGACGGTATAGGATTCGGTAAAAGTACCACTACCATACACCCATTCGCCAAACACCAAAACAGAATCACCCACACAAATAGTTTTTTGCTCTGAACCTTCTGCCGTTTCTAATTTTTGCAATTGAATGACCGCAGTAGAATCGCATCCCAATGAGCTGGTCCAAGTTCTAACATAGGTCCCTTCGGTATCTTCCCAAGCATCAAAGATAAAAATAGAATCGCCTTGGCAGATACTCCATTGGGTAGTACTCAAAAAAGTATCTTGCAAAATCAAGTCCACCACATGCGTGGAATCACAGCCCAAAGAATTGGTATAGCTTTGCAGGTAGGTTCCGGCCGTTTTTTCCCAAAGCCCAAAAATCAAAGCAGAATCGCCCACACAGATCGTCAATTGATCCTCCAGCAGAAAAGTATCCAATAGATTCAATTGGATCACATGGGTGGAATCACAACCAAAGGAACTCGGAAACGTCTGCGCATACACTCCAGCCGTTTTCTCCCAAACGCCAAAGACCAAAGTAGAATCACCTACGCAAATATTCAATTGGTCATTAGTCTGTAAAGTATCGAGTAGCATCAATTCGATAGCATGGGTAGAATCGCAACCTAGCACACTTGGAAAAGTCTGTGCATACACTCCAGCCGTTTTCTCCCAAACGCCAAAGATCAAAGCAGAATCACCTCGGCAAATACTCCGTTCCTCCTCTATCAAAAAAGTATCCAACACCACCAACTCAATGGAATGAATAGAATCGCAACCAAGGCTGGTTGGAAAAGTCTGCGCATAGCTCCCCGCTGCCTTTTCCCATAAACCAAAAACCAAAGTGGAATCACCTGCACAAATATCCATTTGCGCACTGGTCCTTAAAGTATCTAGGATTTTCAGATCGACAAAATGGGTAGAATCACAACCATTGGAAGCGGGAAATACCGCAGAATAAATGGCCGCTGTTTTTTCCCATACGCCAAAAATCAAACTAGAATCACCTGCACAAATACTAAGGTCTTCATTGCTATTGATCGGACTAAACTCATCAACCCGAATCGTATGAACCGAATCACAACCATCAACGGTCAAAAAGCGATTTGAATAATCTCCCGGACTTTTAATCCATTGCCCAAACACCAATACCGAGTCTCCGGTACAAAAACTGTTTTGATCAAAAGTCTCGATGGTATCTTGTACAAAGACCTTCACACTATCCGAAGAAAAACAGCCCGCCATTGTTTCGACCAACAAATAAAAAGTACGATCCTGATCGACACTAAAAATCACATTCCCACAATTGTCGCAATCTAAAATACCACTAGGAAGCCATTGATAATTCAGATATCCGGGAACCGCAATCGGCAGGTTGGAGCCCACACAAGCGTTTAGTTCTTCTGGTAAATCCAAGATCGTTCCGGGGTCAATCGTAAGGCGTACGGTATCGCGCTGTAATCCGCCACAAGCATCTCTTACTTCTACGGAATATTCTCCTGGAAGCCAAGCGGTCGTTTGTCGTTCATTGCTGCCATCCGACCAAAGGTAAGTTTCAAAATCAGGGCCAGCGTCGAGGGGAAGCACCGCGTTTTCGCAAAGTATAATATCAGGACCTAAATCGAGAACTGTTGGACTTTGCCATTGAATATTAATGTCATCTACTTGTGTGACTCCACAAGCATCCGTCACCGTCACAGAGTAGGTTCCCGGCGCCAATGCCTTTAAACTATCTAGTGTACTTCCATCTTGCCAGAGATAAGTACTGAAGGTACCAGGGCCAAGTGGAAAAATTTCATTGCTACATATAATAGTATCCTTACCAAGAAATGGAAACGGTGTACTGACGGGTAGATTATCCAAAGAAAGACTATCTAGATTATTGAAAAAATTGCATTCAATCAAGAAAGCAGCGGTCGCAATATCGTCGAGTAGACTAAAAGGGCTTGGTGTACTGCCGTCGTCATTAAAAATGATGTGAACCTTATTGGCGGGAAGGCTTGGGATATTGGTTTGTAAAGTCTGGCAAGTCCCGGGTGCAAGATTTATACTTAGGTTTTGGGTCAAAATCACTGGCGCGGCTGTTGAGGTGGGATCGCCATCGTAAAAAGTGTAGGGTGTTCCGCTCGGGATGGTGCCGGTAC
>CAYQRA010000768.1:0-3570 GCA_964419315.1 uncultured Saprospiraceae bacterium
GGCGCGTAGACAACCAACCTTGCGGATATTCTACGACTACTTTTCTTACTTTTCCAATGCGCCCTTTGGCGACCATCATCCGAGCTTGTTTGACCAAAGGATATCCGGTGTAATTATGCGTTAGCGCAAAAAGTAATCCCGTTTTTTTAACGAGCTTTTGTAGCGTTTTAGCTTCCTTTAAATCAAAGCAAAGCGGCTTATCACAAACGACTGCAAACCCATTTTCCAAGGCCATTTTGGCGGGTCCAAAGTGTCGATGATTGGGCGTCACGATGGCCACAAAATCCATGCGTTCTCCCAAAGGCAATCCCTTTTCTTGCTGTATCATTTCTTCATAATCGCCATATACTCTATCGGCTGGCAACATCAAGTCTTTCCCGGATGCTTTCGATTTTTTTGCGGTACTACTAAAAGCGCCACAAACCAATTCTATTTCTCCGTCGATGGCTGCGGCCATTCGATGTACCGCTCCGATAAAGGCTCCTCGGCCACCGCCGACCATTCCCATTCTTAATTTTCTTTTCATTGATTAAAACTTTAGATAGAAGTTGTTTAAAAAGTCGTGATGAAATTATTTTGCGAAGTTCTTTTACTCCTTGTATTCGATTTTTTCATTCTTAAATAAAACAAAAAACAAGACTAGGACTACCGCAGCAAAGATCGCAGGCCAAGTCCAAATGGCTGTCCAATTATGACCGCCAGCTGTAAGGAGATTTTCATCCGTAATTTTTCCAGCCACCCAAAAACCAATCAACATTCCAAGTCCATAGGTCGCCAAGGTAATCAAACCTTGTGCGGCACTTTTTACATTTTCCCCCGCTTTGGAATCCGTATAAATTTGTCCTGAAACAAAGAAGAAGTCATAACAAATTCCGTGTAAGGCAATTCCTAGAATAAGCATAAAGCCTGTTTCTCCGGCGTCACCATAAGCAAATAAAAGGTAGCGAAGTACCCAAGCCAACATTCCTATAACCAAGGTCCATTTGATTCCAAATTTTTTCAAAAAAACGGGCAATAGGAGCATAAACAAAACTTCAGAAATCTGACCAATAGTCATTTTTCCGGTTGCATTTTCCATCCCAACTTCTACTAAGAATGGATTCGCTTGAGAATAATAAAAAGCCAATGGAATACAGATTAGAATGGAAGAAAGAAAGAAAAACAAAAAGTTACGATCCTTTAAAAGACTTAAGGCATCCAAGCCTAAAAGGTCGGAGATTGTCACCTTTTTATCGGAAACTTGTGGTGGGGTTTTGGGTAAGGTAAAACTCAAAACGCCTAATACCAATGAAGCCATTGCAACCATCAAAAAAGTATTTTTCAAGAGTCCACTTTGAATCGCGGCTTCCGCATCCCAGTGGAATATATAACTGATCGTCAAGCCAGCAAATATCCAACCAATCGTTCCCCAAACTCGGATGGGAGCAAACTCTCTAGCGGGGTCATCCATCTGATTGAAAGAGACAGAGTTGACCAAGGCTAGAGTCGGCATATACAGAATCATGTAGACGAGCAGTAGGGGATAAAAATCACTAAACCCAACAGCTCCGGCCAACATATACATCAAGCCTGCACCAATCAAATGGAGGAAGCCCAATATCCTTTCCGCATTAAAATATCTATCGGCAATCAAGCCGATAACAAAGGGAGCAATGATCGCACCCCAAGATTGTGTAGAGTAAGCCTGAGCAATTTGGCCTCCCGTAGAACCAAGAGTAGACCCCAGATAAGTTCCCATCGTAACAAACCATCCTCCCCAAATAAAAAACTCAAGGAACATCATCAAGGATAATTGAAATTTTGTAGTTGTCTTCACTGTAATTTGTTTTTCGTTTTATTTAGAATAGAGGTTTAACCTTTTTATCTGTCATAGATTTAATACACTCAGTCCTACTTTAATTGACCATTGATAAATCTTTAATCTTGATATTTCGATACCATACTTGATCGTTATGATCTTGTAGAGAGATATGACCTTTCTTAAATTTACCAAAATCGGGCATGTCTTTAAATTTACTGCTTTTAACCATCTTATCCCAATCTTCCCCCCAGAGGGTATAGCTTACTAATTTACGACCATTGAGCCAATGTTCAGCATGGCCATCATTGACGATAAGTCTTACTTTATTCCAATTGCCCGCAGGAAGTACGGCCACTTCTTCACACTCGATCATATCGTATAAATCTCCGGCACGATGCGCCTTATATTTTCCATCTGGGTGGCAAGAATTATCTAAGACTTGCATCTCTGGTCCGGTTTGCCAAACACAACAATAATCTCTTTCTTCTTGGACATTATACATGATCCCGCTATTGCCACAATTCATGATTTTCCATTCCAAATTTAATTCAAAATTATCATATTGTCCGACACTGATAATATCACCTCCATCAGTCGCCGCCCAAGTACCATCTTCCTTTTCTTGGGCATTCAACATCAGCGCATTATCGTCGATGATCCAACTGCTGCCGATGGTTTCTTTTTTGAAATTGCGCCAGCCCTTGGTTGTTTTACCATCAAATAAGGAAACCCAACCAGCTGCTTTTTCAGCCTCGCTCAAGGTATTGAGTGCAAGTTTTGCTGGTGCTGTAGATTGGAAACCGGGATTATTTTCAGGAATCCGATTCATCGTATACCATGCCTCTGAAGAAAGCAATTCATTGCCAGCAGCACTGATCGGACTATTTTGCAATTGTACATAAATCACATGATTGGCTTTCATGCCCTCCAATTCTAAAAATACTTTTTTGCGATCTTCGGAGATGTTGACCGAGAGAATATTTAATTCTCTATAATCTAGTTTGGGACCACCGTATCTGGCAGTGGGTTTATAATACCATTGTTTGATTAGATAATCAGAGGGTTCCCATCCTTCATTTTCTAGAAGGGCTTCTGTCATTTCCAATTCTATTCCATTGCTTTTGGCCCGAACTGCGAGTATTTCGAAAGTAGGCTTATTATTATACTTCAAGCGTTGGAGACCGTACCACAATTTACCCGTGTGTCCCCAATTCCCCGTGGAACCAATTCCTCCGGCATAGAGCGCCCCATCAGGGCCCCAACACAGGCGATTGACTCCCGCTTCTAATCCTTGGATAAAACGGAATACACAGCCTTGGTATTCGCCGTCAACTTTTTCTACAAAAACTCTTTTCACACCACCGTGAGTCACTTCTCCGTGGATCATCTGACCTTTATAAGGGCCATCATTAATTGCCAATGGCGTACTCGGCGAATTGCCAATTTCATCTTGTGGCAACCACACTACAGGTAAATCTTCTTTTCGATTAGCGGTTCCCTCAGGATCAACCGAACGAGAGCCAAACCAAGCATCTTGTCGGACATGGACAATCTTATTGGCTGGCAACCAATCGCCTTGGTTATCTGCTACAAATATTTCGTCCTCCACTCCCAAACCAATTCCATTGGGTGTTCGCAATCCTGAAGCAACGAAAGTCAAACGGCCATCTGCTTTGGCGATTTTTATCACCTTCCCTCGATCGGGAATCTGAGGCTGGGTACTTGCCCCACCGGGCTCAATAGCGGTAGCCAAAGCGCCATAAAAATAC
>CAYQRA010000769.1:0-3568 GCA_964419315.1 uncultured Saprospiraceae bacterium
GGCTTGTATGATACTGCTTTAGGAGCTGCGGATATTGACGGAGATAATGATATAGATGTCCTCGTCAGTGGTTCTTTCATGAGCCAAATAATTGACCTTTATACAAATGATGGATCGGCTGATTTTACTAGACAAATCGGCACTCCATTTCGGCCCGTAATCTTCGGTACCATTGATTTTTCAGATATTGACAAAGACGGAGATTCAGATGTCTTAATTACTGGCGATTCGCCAGGATTTTTAGACGGAATCGCCCATCTCTATTTGAACGATGGAGACGGAAATTTCAGTCAATTAATGGATACTCCATTTAGTCCGATTTACCAAAGCGCAGTAGCGTTAGCGGATGTCGACGGGGATGGTGATGACGATGTACTGTTTACTGGATTTTCAGGTACTGATCGCGTTACAAAATTATATAGAAACATCTTAGTTACGAGTTCGAACAACGATAGGGAAAGAAAAGATAATTCATCCGTATTAATTTATCCTAATCCGAATTCAAATAACAGCTTGAATATAGACTACCATTCAACTGGAGAAAAGGAATTAGAAGTAACCATATCCGATGTAGGTGGTAGAGTCGCTCTTCACAGAGGAGGTATTTTGCCCGTAAGGGAAAATAGGATTGAAATCAATGAATTAAATCTTTCTCCAGGGATTTATTTCGTCGTTCTAAAAAGTGAATTTTTTATTTCGACTTCTAAAATTATAATTCAATAGATAGAAATTGTTTTCAACCTAAGGTCATAAATCTCTCAAAAGGTAAGAAAGCAAATCAAGATCATTATCCAAGACAAGGTGTAATTTGATAGCCCCTTTTTGGGGACGGGCATGGTCTTTAGAATGGTTCAAACCCTAAATAGCGTCTTTACATTTGTTAGCGGCTGGCTTTCACTTTTCCAAGCCTTTGAAATTGTTTTAAAATAGACAGATGATTTCGCTACCTTCTTTTACCTCCTATTCCATGATTTTTTTATTATTTGCTTGCCGCTAAGCAGCACACCGTTCCAAGCTGCTAGGTATAACAACCATTTTTAAATACGACCATCTTGAAAACACGAAATATTCTCTACCTCTTGGCGACCCTCCTAACTTTATGGGTACTCCTGAGTCTGGTGGTCTATAGTTTTCAAAAGCAAATTATTTTTCAAGCAGACCCTCTGCCACTCGATCATACTTTTCAATTTGAAATGGAGACGCCTTTTGAAGAATATTTTTTGTCAACGCCTGATGGTATTTCTCTAAATGCACTTTACTTCTCTACTCAGGTGCGACGAAAAGGAGCTATTCTTTATTTTCATGGCAATGCGGATAATTTACAGCGCTGGGGACAATACAGCGGTGACCTTACCCAAAGAGGCTATGATGTTTTTATGATCGACTATCGGGGCTATGGAAAAAGCGAGGGAGAGGCCGATGAGCTGGCTTATTATCGAGATGCCCAATTGGCTTATGATTGGTTGCGCGAAAAATTTCCTGCTGAAGAAATTATAATCTATGGTCGTTCTTTGGGAGCTTCGATTGCTTCGCAATTGGCAACTAAGGTCAGTGCTCGTTCCCTTATTTTGGAAACGCCTTTTGATAATATCCAACATGCCATCGAGACTTCTATCCCAGTACTTTATTTACCTTGGCCCTTGCAATATCATTTTAATAATGATCAGCATATTTCGCTGATTAATTATCCCGTTTATATTTTCCACGGTACGGCAGATCTTATTGTCCCTTATCGCTCGGCTGCACAACTAAAACCCTTATTAAAAATCACAGACGCTTTTTATACCATCGAGGGAGGGGGGCATAAAAATTTGGGGGCTTTTATAGAATTTCAAGAAACCTTGAATCAGATCTTAAAATAAAGATCTATTTTTTCTCCAATTGCTTAATGGTTTCCCAAACCAAATGAGATTCAAAGCCACGACTGATCGCATAGGTCCCTGCCTTTCCATTGCGCTGAAATTGATTAGGCCCTTTGACCGTAGCTAGTTTCTTTTCGAGGATATCCCTCAATACTTTTAAATACTCTTCTTCATCTATTTCCTCCATCGCTTTACGGAGACAATACACAGACATTTGCCTTCTCTTCAACTCCTGTCGAATCCGAACTCGTCCCCAACGTTTCATCCTAAATTTACCTCTTGCATAAGAACACGCGAAGCGTTCTTCATTCAAAAAATTATCAGCGATGAGGTCCGTAATAATATTTTCGAGGTCATCACCATAGACCCCGAGTTCCAAGATTTTCTTACGCACTTCTTGGTGACAACGATCTTGATAAACGCAATAGCGCTGCAATTTATCCAGTGCTTCTTCTTTAGTATGGTACTTTGTTGGCTTTTTATACCCCAAAAATTAATATTTAGTTAACCTAAAAATATGACCCTTTCAGTAAAACCGCGTCTATATTATTAGCGGCCACTTGGTGACCTTCTTTACAAAGAAACTAGGGACGGCCAATTATCGCAAAAGAATTTACAATTACCTAGGATATAAACCCTTTTTATTTTATAAAACATTTTACAAAAATTAGATTATAATGGATTACGTAGCGAAAATCACCGACATGGCAATCATGTATGCCCCTAAAGTCGTTGGCGCCCTTCTTACCTTAGTTATTGGTTTCTGGATTATTGGATGGGTCACCAATATGTTGAAAAGAATGATGTCCAAAAGAAATGTGGATGAAACCATTCAACCATTTTTGGGGTCTTTAGTTAGCACTGGCCTTAAAATTATGTTGCTCTTGGCGGTAGCCGGAATGTTTGGTGTGGAAACCACTTCTTTCGTTGCCATTTTTGGAGCCTTGGCTTTTGCTATTGGTATGGCTTTACAAGGAAGTTTAGGTCACTTTGCTAGTGGCGTTTTGATTTTAATCTTTAAGCCCTATAAAGTCGGTGACTTGGTAGAAATTGGTGGAGGCAATACTGGATCAGTAGAAGAAGTTCAAATTTTCAATTCGATATTAAGAACCTTGGATAACAAAAAAATTATCGTTCCTAATGGATTGGTGACCAGCAATATCATCACTAATATTTCTGGACAAGGAACAGTTGGGGTAGAAATGACCTTCGGGATTGGCTATAATAATAGCATTGATAAAGCTCGAGAAATCATTCTGCGTGTTGGAGAAGAATGTCCTCACATCCTCAATGAACCGAAGCAAGGTGTAGTCGTTGCCGAGTTGGGCGATAGCTCTGTCAACCTAGCCACTCGACCTTTTGTAAAGAGCGAGCACTACTGGGATGCTTTTTTCTACATGCAAGAAAATGTAAAAAAGGAATTTGACAAACACAACATCGGTATTCCTTATCCAACGATGGACATCAATATGGTACCTGCGCCAGCAACCAGCAATGCCAATTAAGCAATAATTGCTTTTGAGCGTTAAAAGTCTCCTTCATAGGTTCTTTGTTTGGTTAAACAAAGAACCTATTTTATTTTTTTTAGCAAGACTTGCAGGAGGAAAATCAAATATGTAAATTTGCGTCTCCCTTTTTCGAAAGCGGATATCAGGTCCTATAGCTCAGTTGGTTAGAGCACCTGACTCATAATCAGGTGGTCCAAG
>CAYQRA010000770.1:0-3563 GCA_964419315.1 uncultured Saprospiraceae bacterium
AACTCCCTCCGGTCAAACAGTATCTTGCCGGGCCTCCCACTGCTTAATACGTATATCTCTAACGCAAAAACCCTGAATTTTCTTCAAGAAGAAAATTTGGGATGACTCATGTATTAAAGGGTTTTTTCTGAAATGCTTCAATTTAGGAGTAAGTATATTTGGGGTAATGAAAGCTTAACTAGGATCAGAATGATGGGACAATAGCTTTCCAAAAGATAGGAAGTGACGGATCAAAAATTACTTTGCGAACACTGTAGCAAGTACGGGACAAGTTCGGTTTATTACATGAACCTCACTTCGTTTGATTTTCGTCGAATTAGGGATAAGATTTTTTTCAATTGATTTTTTGGAGCTACACAGGGCTTTTTATAGAAAAAAGTTGAGCAGCAAAACTTTTAATGTTTTGCTACCCACATGTAACTGACCTTTTTTTGCAAGTTAAGTTAAAAAGGGTCAAAAGGGTATCACCCATTTGGGTGATTTTGTTTTTACAGGCGGGTTTTATCCATCTTCTTCCACTTTTTTGACCTTTTTTTTAGGCTTAGTACTAGCTTTAGGAAGCGTAGAAGTATTTTTTCTATCTGGACCAAGATCAGATAAGATGAGGGCAATTCTAGATTTAACACCCGTTTTTTTGAATACGTGTTTTAAGTGCGTTTTTACCGTATTGATAGAAATGCCTAATTCTTCAGAGATAGCCTTATTAGATTTACCTAATAGAAGTTGATCCAGTACTTTTTGTTCCGTGGGTGTCAGCTCAGGGTATGTCATAGTTTAAGAGTTTGCCTAAAGATGACCATTTTTCGGAGCAATTTTCTCACCCAAAAGAGGGATATTGAGGCGGAATTCTTGAAAAATACCGTTTTTTAAGTCAATTCTCTCAATTTGGCGACTGCTTGAGATCTGGTATGTACTTCTAATTTTTCATAAATATTTTTAATGTGGGTTTTGATGGTATTGATGCTGATAAAGTTCGTTTCGGCCATCTGCTTATTGGTTTTTCCATTGCGGAGGTCGAGGAGAATTTCAAATTCCTTCTTGGTAAGTGGAGAATAGATTTTTTTATTGACACTTTCCATAGTGATGGTACCAATGCTTTGGATTTGGAAAAAATTGAAATGAGCAATTTCTAGGGTCGATAATAAATCCCGTTCATCGAAAGGTTTGACGATATAACCCATTGGTTGGGTATGTTTGGCTCGATCGAGCGTCGTCTTATCAGCATAGGAAGTTAAAAATACAAAGGGGATTTTATATTTTTCTTTGATGACTTCGGCCACAAAAATACCATCTTTTTCTTCTCCGAGATTGATGTCGAGAATGGCAATATCTGGACAATTGGATTCGAGCTGCAATAAAGCGGCATCAATACTATGAGCAATCCCAGAAACGGAATAATCAATACTACCGAGATAATCAGCAATATCTTCTGCAATAAGCGGTTCATCTTCAACGATTAGTACTCTAATTTCTGACATAGTCTTAGGTCGTTTTAAAATTTTGAATGAGTAGTTTGACTACTGTTCCATTCTCTTGATGTATTTGTAGTTTTCCTTTTAATTTTACCGCAAAGGTTTCGATTAGTTTTATACCAAAACCACCATCATCACTGTTGGGCATTCCCGTCGATGGAATACCCACTCCATTATCTCTTACTTCTAATAAAAGATGTTGCTTTTCTTTTTTCAAAGAGACCGCTACGGTTCCTTTAGTCTCATTTGGGAAAGCGTATTTAAGGGCATTGGTCAATAATTCATTGAGTATTAATCCCAAAGGAATGACGGTATCTACGTCGAGGTTGATCTCGTCGATTTGTGTTTCCAGATCAATTCGATCAGGATCAATATTATAAGAATGAAATAAACTCTTGCTGAGTTTTTCGATGTATTCTTTTACACTGACTCCTAATAGGTTATCTTCTTGATAAAGATTCTGGTGAATAATCGCCATAGATTTTACTCGATTCCTTCCTTCTTGCAGCGCATCCAAGGCTTTGGTGTCATCTATGAATTTGGATTGTAGTTTGAGTAAGCTAGAAACGACTTGCAAATTATTTTTTACGCGGTGGTGAATTTCCTTGAGTAAGATTTCTTTTTCGGCCAAGGCTTTGGCGATCAAGCGATTTTTTTCTTCGAGTCGCTCATTGGTACGGTGTCTTAAATGGTAGAGATAATACAAACTGATGAGTACACCAGAGGCCAAGAGCAAACCAATTAAGGTGGTAAAATTACTTCGTCGATTTTCTCGAATCGTCAAGTCCTTAATGTTTTTTTCTGCACGGAGCAAAGTAATTTCTTTTTCTTTTTTAGCTCTTTCAAATTGTTCTTCTAGTTCGTGAAGGCGTTCACTCTTTTCTAGATTGAAAATACTATCGTTGAGTAGTGCGGCTTTTTCACCACTTTGGATGGCCGTCAGGTATTGACCGCTTTGTTCAAAATATTCACTTTGCAGGGTGTAGAGCAATTGTGATTTTTTTAGGTCATGAGAAGTTTCTAAAATATCCTGAGCGGCATCTAGTGCTGATTTGGCTGCGGGGAGATTTTTATCCATGATCTTTAACCGTCCTAAGGTTAAGTAAGCATCCAATAATTCAATAGGTTCCTTCCTTGTTTGGATGATTGCAAAGACTTTCTTAAAGTTTTCTTCTGCCTCCGGAAGCTTTCCCTGTTTCAGGTATAAATTGCTAATGCTCATTAAGCGTTCTATGATGGCTCCCTCGTTTTTTCTAGTTTGATTGAGCGTCATTGCTTCCTGTAAAAGTTCGAGTGCCTCTTGATACCGCTCTTGCTTTTCTTTTATTTTTGCGAGACAAGATAAAGCGGTACTGGTGTAATAATTTAAACTTAATTTCTTTCCCAAGTCGATGGCCTTTAAGGCGTATTCTTCTGCTCTCACTAAATTTTTTTCTGCCAAAAAGATCTTGGCAAGATTAGAATATTTGATGACTAAGGAAGGAGATTCTCCTTTTGCTTCCAAAATATCAATACTTAGAATATGGAATCTCATGGCTTCTTCTCGATCGTTGAGTCTGGAGTATAGGGTAGCTAAGTGGTCCAGATTGAGGATGATGTCCTCTTCGATTTTGCGCTCTTTTTTTATCCGATATCCTTTTTCGATGTACCATTTGGCAGAGTCGAGTTGGCCAAGATTGAGATAGTCGAAGCCAACCATAGATAAGCCGTTGGAATGGGAAAGCCAATCTTCTAAGGTTTTGGCCGTTTCCATATAACTTCGATGATGGGGGAGTGCTTTTATAAACTGGGACTTCATAAAATAAATTTCGGCAAGCCCCGCAGTTGATTCCATGCTTAAAGAATGTTGGTTGACCTTTTGAGCCAGGGTAATGGCTTGCTTATAGGTCGCAATGGCACCATCAATATCTCCAGAAAAAATCTGACAATCGGCAAGCCTTTTACTGGCTTTGGCTTGGAGCAAAACATCCTCATTGGCTTTTGCCTTTTCAATGACTTGTTGGAATATAGGAATGGCTTCTTTAAATTTTGATTGTTCGCCCAATGCTTCCCCGACTTTAAATTGGGCATCTATATCCATTGCCTCCTGTG
>CAYQRA010000771.1:0-3562 GCA_964419315.1 uncultured Saprospiraceae bacterium
TTGATCCATTCCGGCTACAGCATATCCGTGGTCTGCAACATTCAATAAGAAATTCCTTCCCATGACGCCGAGTCCAACCATTCCAAAATCGTATTCCTCTTGTGACATAATATTATTGTATTTTGATTTTTTTGCTCGATTAAGCAATTTCCTTCGGATTTTTAGTTTTCCGATACCAGATAATTAAAGTATGATATTTTTTTGCAATATAGGGATTTTCCCGATTAATATTTTTAGATTTGGTGAGACTAGGGCATCGGATAAAATTATTTAGATTTTTAAAAATTTAGGATGGCTTAATCGAGGTGGTAGGTTCTTGTGATTTACTTATTTCAATAAAACAAAATATGGACCCATTAGTTTTTGTGATCTTTGGTGCTTCCGGTGATTTGACTAGAAGAAAATTGATTCCAGCGATATACGAATTGTATAAGGAGAATTACCTGCCGGAAAATTTTGTTATTCTGGGAGTGAGCAGAAGCCAGTTGTCAGATTCAGAATTTGCAGATAAAGCATTTCTAAAAAGTGGATTTGTTGACTTGGAAAAAGAGTCGAAAGAAAAAGTAACAGACTTTGCGAGGCGCTTGTTCTATCAACCCATAGCGACCAAAGTACAATCAGATTATGCTAAGGTCAAAGCACGTTTAGAAGATTTGGATCAACGCTTTAATACGCTTGGGAATTATATTTTTTATCTCTCTACTCCACCTAGTTTGTACACCATCATTCCCGAATGTTTAGCGGCGCATGGTCTGCACCAAGAAGAAGGAAATTGGCGAAGACTAGTGGTAGAAAAACCTTTTGGGACAAATTTAGAATCGGCTAGGGCTTTAAACATCAGTTTACTCAAAAACTTCAAAGAAGATCAAATTTATCGGATTGATCATTACCTAGGAAAAGAAACGGTCCAAAACCTCTTGGTCACTCGCTTTGCCAATGGTATTTTCGAACCCTTGTGGAACCGGAATTATATCCACCATGTAGAAATCACCAATGCAGAAAGCTTGGGCGTGGGTTCTCGAGGTGGTTATTATGATCAATCGGGTGCCTTACGGGATATGTTTCAAAATCACCTCATGCAAATTATTGCGCATGTTGCTATGGAACCTCCCATCTCCCCAGATGCAAGATCCATCAGAAGTGAAAAACTAAAGTTATTTAAATCTATTCGTCCGATCAAAGAAGAGGAAGTTAGCAAATATGTGGTTCGGGGTCAATACCTAGGTTCTATGATTCGCGGAGAAAAAGTACTGGGGTATCGCGAAGCAGAAGGAGTGCCCGTCAATTCTATGACAGAGACTTTTGCCGCCGTCAATTTTTTTATTGACAATTGGCGTTGGTCGGGAGTTCCTTTTTATGTCCGCACTGGGAAGCGATTGCCCACTAAAGTAACAGAAGTGGTAGTGTCTTTTAAAAAACCACCGCATCAACTTTTTACAAGAGATAACGAACTCACTGGATCTCATAATCAATTGGTAATCCGCATTCAACCAGATGAAGGATTGTTAATGAACTTTGGAATGAAAGTGCCAGGGGAAGGCTTCCATGTAAAAAACGTAGGCATGGATTTTCATTATTCTGACCTAACCAATGCACATGTCCCTGCGGCTTACGAACGTCTATTGCTCGATTGTATCAAAGGCGATGCCACCCTCTACGCTCACGGAGAATCGGTAGAAAGTGCTTGGGAGTTTGTCCAACCTATCTTAAATGCTTTTGAGCAGGATCCCAATCTCAAAATGTATGGTTATCCAGCAGGAACTTGGGGTCCATTGGAATCGGATCTAATGGTTCAACCCACGGAGTTGACTTGGCGAAATCCATGTAAAAATTTGACGGCGGATGAGAGTTATTGCGAATTATAAAAGTGCAAATCCTACAAGTCAGTGCTTAAAATGAGGAAGCTATTGAATGACTTTGCACCAGCAGACAAAAGCTCGAATGGAATAGGTCAGGTACTTATGATTCCATAGGTTTTAATAAAAGCAAACAAACTATAAAAATGAAAAATGCCCTTATAATTTTCAGCAGTCTATTTTTTGCTTTAGCAATTTTATTTGGCTGTAATGCAAATACCAATGACCAACAAGAGGGAAGTCCGATTGGGGATACGCAAAACACCAACTTGGAAAAAAAGAATACGACTACTGAAGTAAATCCTGAAATTTCAGCCGCTAATCTTCCGCTTATCAAAGCAAAATCATCCGGAGAAAAATATGTCGATTGGGGGAGCAAACCAATGGAATCTGAAGATGGTCCAGCCGATCCTTGGACGATGCCTTTTATGATGTGTCAAGGCCCCGCATTTCTTGATGGTGAACTCAAAGCTTCTTCAACACTTGCTGCTCAGGGAAAAATTAAATATTCAGCAAGTCAGGTGTGCGATGATGATCCAACAACTGCTTGGATAGAAGGTCATTCAGATTATGGGGTAGGGGAGTTTTTAGAATTGAAATGGACTCCTATGAGCGACGGAGAAATCAGTATTTTAAATGGCTATCAATCCTCTAAATCCGTTTGGGAAAATAATAGTCGTGTAAAAAAGTTGAAAGTATCTGTTGGAGGAAAAGCTGTTTGTATGATAGCGTTGACGGATGTTATGGGAGTGCAAAAATTCAAAATCCCAGGTCTGGTTACACCGATAAATAATGGTAAGGATGGTTATCAATACAATGTTGATGGCTCCATCCGATTTACAATTGCAGAAGTATATCCAGGCTTGAAATACAAGGACACCGCTATAAGCGGAATCTTTAGTTGTGGAGGTTAAGTACTTTGTAAAGTAACTAACTTTCAATTTTGATGGTCTCTTTTTCGATTTAGACTTCGTTATTTTTTTCGACCAGCCAACAAGGATGCGCTCAAAAAATGCCTCGCTAAAGCAAAAAATAGCCCTGCCTTTGCCGGCAGGCAGGCTAGATCAAAATACAAAAGAATTTATTTTACAAAGCACTAAGAAAGGGTTTGAATTTATATAATAAGGACAACTTTTATTACCTTACTTTTTCTAATGGCATAAGAATCAAATTATTTTATAATAAAATATGAAACGTCTATGATTAAATTGGCGTTAAACCCCCAAAGGAATAACTTTTAATCCATTTATAACTTCCATTTGATTTTAATCTAAAATACAATAGATAATGAAACAAGAAACAATTGCCATTCACGGCGGCTATCAATCGGAACCTACCACAAAATCTGTGGCAGTTCCTATTTATCAAACCGTTGCTTACGAATTTGATAGTGCACAACACGGTGCAGATTTATTTAATCTGGCGGTACCCGGTAATATCTATAGTCGGATCATGAATCCAACAGTAGATGTATTGGAGCAAAGGGTTGCTGCATTGGAAGGTGGTATTGCTGGTCTGTGTACTAGCGCAGGTAGTGCGGCCATAAATTATTCGATATTAAATCTGGCTGCGAAAGGAGACAACATCGTTTCTACTCCACAGCTCTATGGCGGGACTTATACGCTCTTCGCTCATATGTTGCCACAGCAAGGAATCGAAGTGAGATTCGCCGAGTCTGATTCGGCCAAAGATATTGCGAAACTCAT
>CAYQRA010000772.1:0-3562 GCA_964419315.1 uncultured Saprospiraceae bacterium
GATTGCAATCAATGTTACAGGAGGTACCGGAATGATAGAATACCTGTGGGATGTAAATGCTGGAAGTCAAACAACTGCTACAGCAATAGGTCTTGGAGTAGGAACCTTTTCGGTAACCATTACTGATGCGAATGATTGTGAATTGATTTATTCAGAAACCGTAAGTACGCCGAGTAATTTTGAAGCATCTGTGGCTTCTGTAGATAGTGTTTCTTGTAATGGACTTTCTGATGGTAATATTTATATTGATGTTACCGGTGGTACAATGCCCTATACTTTTAATTGGGATCCTTCTACCGCACCTACGCTTGAAGATCAATTAGGAGTACCTGCTGGAGCTTATAGCTTAACAGTTACTGACTATGATGGTTGTGAATTGACCTTGTCTACAAATGTTGGAGAACCTGCTGCATTAATGACTTCTGTAGCAACCACCTTAGCTTCTTGTGGAGAAAGTAATGGTAGTATCAATCTAACTGTTGAAGGAGGAAATCCTCCGTATGATTATATGTGGGATGGAGGAGCAGGTATGATGGAAGATCCATCTATGCTTACTCGCGGAACTTATAATGTGACGGTTACGGATAGAAAAGGTTGTTCTATCATAGAGACTGCAACGATTGAAGAACCCAATGGGCCTAGTCTTACTTTTACTCAGGAAAATGTAAAATGTAATGGCGAAAGTACAGGTAGTATTGATTTGACGGTAATGGGTGGAACCATGCCATTTACCTTTGATTGGTCGGCAGGAGATCCTGCACCACCAACGGAAGATCCAACGGGATTACCTGCTGGAATATATTCTGTCGTAGTAACAGATGTAAACTCTTGTTCTATTGATGCAACGATTACGATCACAGAAGAACCTGTCATGACTGCAGTAATTGATGATTTTACTGCTGCCACTTGTGGAATCAATAATGGATCTGTGGAAGTTACTGTTTCAGGTGGTGTACCGCCCTATACTTATCTTTGGAATGGTACTATCATGGATGAAGATCCTACTTTGCTTCCTAATGGAAATTATACTTTAGTGGCTACCGATGCTAATGATTGTACCGTTAGTATTTCGCAGCCTCTTATCGAGCCGGGAGGAATGATGTTTGAGCCAGAAACGATTGACGACGTCAGTTGTTTTGGAGGAGTTGATGGTACTATTACGGTAGTACTAACTGGTGGTAAAATGCCTTATTCTTATGTATGGGATCCTCCCCAAGGAGATATTCCTAATCCAAGTGGATTGGCTGCCGGTGTTTATTTGTTAACCGTTACGGATGATGATGGCTGTCCTTTAGAAGGAAGCTATACGGTTACAGAACCTATGGAATTGACCGGAATGTCTTTCCCCACAGATGCGACCTGTGCTAACGATGATGGAGAAATTGCCATTCAAGTTCAAGGAGGAACAGCTGTTGTTGATTATACCTATAACTGGACGGGCCCAGGCACTTTTGTCTCTGCCAATCAAAACCTAACTGGTTTGGCAATGGGAACCTATAATCTTACGATCACGGACGATAATAATTGTGAATACAGGTTAAGTGAAACGATTGGTATTCCAGATGCACCTACTGCCTTATTGACGACCACCAATGTGGATTGTTTTGGCAATAGCACAGGGATCATTGCTTTGGCTACTAGTGGCGGAACAATGCCTTATGTTTATACTTGGTCTGGAGGTATTGCGGGCATGGATGATCCGGTAGCGAGTGGTGTTCCAATGGGAACTTATTCGGTAACGGTTACGGATAGTAAAAACTGTTCTTTTGTATTGGATAATATTGATATTACCCAACCCCCCTTACTTACCCTTACCGGAACAACCACACTGGCTACCTGTAATGCAAATAATGGAACAGCCACCTCAGATCCAGCTGGTGGAACAATGCCTTATACCTACGCTTGGAGCAATAGTTTACCTACCACTCCTAATCAAATTAACTTAGGGGTCGGAAATTATACTTTGACGGTTACAGATGCCATGAATTGTACAGCTGAATTTGTATTTGAAGTGGAATCTCCTGACCCGATTACGATTACAACGAATCACGATGATGTAACTTGTAATGGAGGAACAAATGGTAATCTTTACCTAGATATAATGGGGGGAGCGCCACCGTTTACCTATGCTTGGGATAATGGTGCTGGAATGGATCAAAACCCAACTAACCTTGCTGCAAATACTTATAATGTGACCATCACAGATGTTAACAGTTGTACGTTCATTGCGAGTGAAACGATTATCGAACCAACGGCTATAGCTATTACGACGCTCAGCAAAGTGGAAGCCACTTGTGGCGTAATGAATGGAGCAATTGATGTCATGGTAACTGGTGGAACTGGACCTTATACTTATTTATGGCAAGATGCTGCAAATGCCGATGTAACCATGCTAGAAGATCCTTCTGGATTGGCACCTGGGACTTATTATTTGACAGTGACGGATTTTAATAACTGTACCATGATCTATGACGAAAGTGTCACTACTCCAAATCAATTGGAAGCGACTTCTACTTTTGATCCGGTAAGATGTTTTGGGGAATCAAATGGTAGTATTGTCGTGACTCCAACAGGAGGAGCTCCCGGAGGGTTTACCTTTACTTGGAATGATTCTCAATATAATGGTTTGAGTACGCTAATTGATATTCCTGCTGGAGATTATACCGTGACAGTAACCGATACAGAAGGTTGTACTTTTTCTGTGTTGACCACAGTCACTCAACCGGATGCACTTACCGAAAATGCACAGGTTCCATTACAAGTTGCTTGTAATGGTGGATCGACAGGAGCTGCATTAATCACTGCCGGAGGAGGTACCCCGCCGTATGATTACGATTGGGAAAATGATATCTACGATGGTCAGTTTGATGTAGCAGGTTTACCTGCGGGCACTTACAAAGTGATTATTATTGATGGCAATGGTTGTGAGATAGAATCTAGTTTTGTAATAACAGAACCACCAGTACTGGAGTCTAGTTCGGCTGGAACAGATGCCAATTGTTTTGGTGTAGCTGATGGAAGCATTGATGTATTCCCAACTGGAGGAACGCCTCCGTTTACTTACCTGTGGACGGGTGGACTTGATCCGGTTCAAAATCCTGATAATGTTCCGGCTGGAACTTATACGGTCACGGTTACAGATGATAATGGATGTGAAACGACCAATACCGTTGATATCGGACAACCTACTCAAGTTGTATTAGCCGTAGAATCTGTTTCGGATTATGAAGGCTTTAATGTGAGCTGTGCGGAATCTTTTGATGGCTCTGCTACGGTTTCTTCTTCCGGTGGAACAGGACCTTATACCTATCTTTGGGAAGATGGATCAACTGGACCTTCTGTAACGGAGATTGGTGCAGGAGATTTCTTAGTGACCGTTACGGATGCTTTGGGATGTGAAGAGAATGATCGGATTTCTCTTACGGCACCTGATTCTGTAAAAGTTGATATTGGTCTAATTCCAGTTCGTTGTAATGGCGATCAAAACGGAATGATCTTCGTGGACGATGCGACAGGCGGAGCTGCTCCTTATGTATACTCCATAGATGGAGGTGCCTTTGGA
>CAYQRA010000773.1:0-3551 GCA_964419315.1 uncultured Saprospiraceae bacterium
AGCGGGTTTTGGGCAAAATGACACAAGGTCAAGTAGAGAATGCGGTGGCGAAAGTTCTTGAGTTCGTCAAGGCGCTCCAGCGGGTCCTCCCCTGCCCCATCGAGGACGTGGGCGCCTTCGACCGCCAGCACGAGATTGTTGTAATCCTCCGTAATCTCCTCCCTCGAGGAAACGATGCGAAACGGCCGCGCGCCGTCGCGGGCGGCCAGGCTGCCCTCCAGGTGACGGATCTCCTCCAGCATCCGTTCCCAGTATCGGGCAGGAGGAAGATTTCGCACCATATCCTTATCGAGGTGAGAAACGATGGGGGCGAAGTTGCGAATCAGCCCAATCTCGTCCAGCCCCTCTTCCATGGCGTAGACCGCAGCGACGCTGAGACGGGTCTGGCTACTATCAATCTGCCGGAAGCTGGCCTGGGAATCGACGATACCACCGAAGAGAAAATCGATGAAATTCCGGTAGGTTCTCCAGCAGTCATGACGTCTGGCCGGGTCCGTGTCACTCAGGAAAGATTTGAAACTGGGGTGAAAGTGAAAATCGAAGTACATGGTGACAAAATAAGCTTCTTTGCGGTAGGGCCAGAATTAGGGACCGCATCTCTGCGGCTAATCTCAATTTCTCCCCTCCCCCTTTAATGTCAGCTGATGGGTGGAAGCAGGAAGAGTTACTTCCTACCACGAGCCCATTCCATTAATTTTACTCCTTCACAAAAAGACGATTAATTGCCTTTTCATTTGAATTTGATAGGTTTAAAAAATAAACACCTGAGTTCAAGTAGCTCAAGTCTAAATGAGTAGTACTATTAGCAACAACCCCTGACTTAACTACATCGCCAAAGTAGTTGATGATCTTATAGTCTAGAGGCAAGTCAGCACTTTTCACACTTACAACTAAATTATCACTAGCTGGATTAGGATAAATATTGATAAAATCAGTAGCGAAGTCAACATCTTCCGTTGAATTCGTTTTAAGACTCAGCAATACGATGTCATTACCTTCATGAAGCCAAATCTTAGATAAAGTGTTTAACTTTAATTCTCGGATATTATATAAATTCAACATATCGGGAGCCTGGGTTATTACGGAACAATTATCAAATTCTAAAATTCCTCCGCCACCACATTCCTGTAATCCAACGATCAATAGCTCGCCATTAAGACCCATTCCCAATTTTACTATTTCTTGATCATCTTCTTGACATGCTCTTCAATAATACCTTTTTCGTAGCCTGTCCACTTATCGATTATAATTCCATTTTGAGATATAATGAAATAGTAGGGCGACCCTTTTACTCCGTAAGAAACACAGGTTTCCCCAATCTCCCCTTTTCCATCCCATAATTTCGTCCAATCAGTATTATCCTCCTTGAGGTACCTTTCCCATAAAAAATATCTAGTGTCATCGATGAAAGTTATCAATTCAATTTTATCTTGATACTTGTCGTACAACATTTCCATTTCGGGTATGGCTTTTCGACTGTACTGACAATAAAGGTTTTTAAACTCAAGGAGAATAAGTTTTGATTGATTACTAATCTCTTCCGATAGCTGAAAAGTATTACCATCTTTATCTTTTGCGGTAAAGTCAACGATGGTGTCGCCAACACTTATGATTTCTGTATTAGACAACTTCAGGTAGTTCCCGATGGTTACCCCATAGTCATGGGCCTTCCATTTATTTTCGAAGTTGTCATAAAGGCCTCTTAGCTTTTCTATTGGCACCTTTCGATAAATTCTATAAAGGTTATAAATAGAAGAAGGTGTATTTAGGTGGTCTTCAATGGTGAGAAGTTGATGGTTTATGGAACTATCTCTGTGGTATTTAGATAAAAACAGGTTTTCTTTTTTTGCAAATTTAGAACCACTAATGCTAATTCGGTCAAAATTATTTATATCTCCATTGATGGTAATCACTTCATTTTCTGCCCAGAAACTTAATCTCTTGCGATTCTTACTGTTTCTTAGTCTAACTAAATTAGGTATTTCTTTTAGATGGTACTTATACTTGAAAGTGTTATTCACAATTTTTATCGTACCCACCTTTACCCTAACATTCCCTTTAGTTTCCAAAAAGTAAAGCTCGTCGCCATCCTCTGAACCAGCTAGGTGTCCACTTATTTCAAATGAATCTAATTGACAGACCCCTGAAATCGGAAAGAGGAGAAGTATAATAGTGAGTACTTTAATCATACGTTAGTTAAGTTTTACGAATACCGTTTTGCATGACACAGAACAGAACAGGTAGTATAAAAGACGGTAGCCTCTCGTTTAGGCGCTATCTCTGTTTGTACTATGCTGCATTACTCATCAGTCATTAAAAATGCTTCCAAATCAGGTGCCAAATCATTGATTTGATTGCTGTTTGTAAAAAACACGAAGCCATACTTACTTTTTAAATTAATTACGAATCCTGAGGTATACCCCCAATTATTTCCTCCATGCACATAGAAATCACCATATTTTGATGGCTTGATTCCAAACCCCAAGGCGTACCCACTAACTCCTGATTTTGCCAAGTTATCATCATCGGGCACATTTATTTGTTGCTTCAAAAGTTCATCAACGGATTTTTCATTTAATAGCTTTTCATTCATTAAAGAAATTAAAAAACTGGCATAAGATTTTGAGTTTGTATAAAGACCTCCGGCAGCCTGCATTGAATTTCTATCCATCCAACTATCATAAACCACTTTGTCATTTTCATGCCCACTTGCCATGTTTTCTACAACGTAAGGCGTGAATTCATAATACAAATGGCTTAGCCCTAAAGGTTCAATGACTTCTTTTGTAAAGAGACTATCTAGCCCTGTAGGTGAAATTTCATTTACTTCTGCTATGGTTGCTTTTAGGTATTCGTATGCCTCACCAGAATAGGAAAATTGAGTGCCGGGTTGAAATTTTATGTCTAATTGCTGGTTTTCATTTTGCCATCTCCAATTTGGAAATCCTGTAGTATGACTCAAAACCATTCTACTTGTAATAGATTTATATCTATCATCATTTTCAATATCAGGATACGGAAAGTATTTGTAAAGAGGAGTGTCCAATTCCATTTTTCCGTCTTGAATCAACTTCAATGAAAAAAAAGCAAATAAAGGCTTTGACAAGGAGGCCGCTTCAAACAGAGTAATTGCGTCTATGGGCTTCTGAGAATATTGGTTCTTAACTCCAAACTCCTTATTGTACACAACTTCTCCACTATCTATTATAGCAATCGAAATTCCTTTTATGGAAAGTGAATCCATTTTCAACAGAAGGAAACTATCTAATTCACTTGAAAGAATGTGATCTCCGTTTAGCTTAGATATGGCAGACTGTACTTCACCCTTTGGGGAAGTACAACATATCGTTATAAAGATGACGAAAAACAATCCTGAAAATTTGTGGTTCCAATATTTCATTTTTACCTATTTCAACGGTTTCTGTAAATAGCTTAGTGGCGATTAGTCGCTATGAGCACTCTCCCACACTACTTTACATTTTTAAAATCTGGAGGACGGACGCTCGCAGGACCTCGTAGCGTCTCAAAACCGAAGCGGAGCGAAGGATTTT
>CAYQRA010000774.1:0-3545 GCA_964419315.1 uncultured Saprospiraceae bacterium
GCTGAACTTCTACCTTTGTTATCTTGATACGTATAATGTATTTGTTCATGATTTAATCCTTTAAAAAAATCTCTTGTTCCATCTGTTGATCCATCATCTACTACCACCAATTCCCAGTTTTTATACTTTTGTGTCAACACACTTTTCACAGCATTTTGTAACATGCTATTCCTATTATACGTAGGTAGTATTATCGAAAACAATGGATCTTTCATCAAACAGAAATTTTAAATTTAGTGATCCATTTTCCTGTATTAATTACTCTCCAAAGTAAATTGTTGTTGTATTCTCGGGTCAACAGGATCTCTATCGTATTGATAGCTGATGCTTTCCCTCGGAGAAATGGAGAACACGGCATAGTCTCCCGCACTTGCCGCTTGCTCAAGTATGACCAGCTCATTCGAGGCTTCTACCGTGTAGGGATTTTCTTCAGCGGCAGAACCATCTAGTCCATATACTTCTGAGCGAATAGTTCGACCTTTGAGTGCTACAAAAGCTTGGCGAAAAGTTTGAGCATCCGCACGGTAGATATCTGGAGAAAGTAAGCTTTTGGGAAAATCATAAGCTGCTTCATCTCCTTGGTAAAATTCTGATTGATAAAATTGGAGGAGTTGATCGTAGCCTGCAAAAAGACCGGGCTGCATCCATGTTTTAGTATAGATTGGAGGGACAAAGGCGCCAATTTCTGCTGGATCATTTTGGGTCTCTAAAGTTTCTGTATCCCAAGTTTCCACAAAACCAAAACCATTAAATTTTCGTTCTCTAGGATCACTATCGTAATAGCCATCATGATAAGCATAACGATTTATTATTTGATCGCCAGTAATCAAATCTTCGGTACAAAGACGTTCTAAAACCTGTACTGGAAAATGTAATTTAGTGGGCCAAATTCTTCCTACTGCCTTGTCTGCCAAATAGAAAGAAGTACTACTATTGTATTGGAAACTTATTTTTGTCCCAGCATTATTGAGGATTTGTTGGAGCAAATAAGGTTTAAAACTTTGCGTATTCTCTTGCGCTGAGTCACTATGATATTCTCCCGTAAAATGGTAGCAATAATGAATCGGTGTTGGAGAAATTTTGGTAAAGACTAAACATTGGGTACCATCTCCATAGATATCTGCGCTAGTGATTTGGTCTAGGGAAGAATAACTGTCGGGCAAATTGCAAGTAATCGGATCGGAAAAGGAATTGCCATTTTGATTTAAAAACAAATGAAATTGTTGATCAGAGATATAAATAATATCCATCGTCCCAGATCCATCAATATCCGAAAATTGAACCCGCCGAGTATCTAAACCTTCCGGAAAATAGGGCGCATTACTCAATTCTATTTTTTCACCAAATCTTCCATAACCTAAATTGGGCCAACATTCAAAAGCACCATTCGAAAAACGAAAACGATGTTGTAGGCCATCTCCGAATATGGAACCAAAAGATACAACCTGTTGCGGATCATCCATTACCTTGACCGGCACTTTATTGTCTTGCGGAATACAGAGACTTTCTGCATATCCTTTTTTGCCTTGAGAAGGGTATAAATGAACATTATCATGCGTGATGAATAAAGCATCACTTTTGCCATTGGCGGTGAGATCCGCATTTTCTATATCTGAAAGTAAAAAGGAATTTGTCGTATTTTCAAAACTTTGCAAACCAGACCAACCTTCCTCTTTCTTTTCAAAGAAGCCTCGATTTTGCCATTCCAATTGTAGTTCTCCATTCCCTTCCAAATCTTTGAAAGTAGCGCCACTTTGCTGAAGGTCGCGGGGCAATGGAAAGGCCGATAATATCTCCGGAGGAGCGTAGCGACCTCGCCCAAGCGGACTATAGTACATGGCCATTTCGGAGGAAGAAAATAAGATCCCCGGAATGCCTTCCCTATTTAAATCAACTGGTAAAAACTGAGCACCTTCCAGAAAATTGGGAAGACTACTATGGTCTACTTCCAAAGGATGAAAGTCAGGAGTCTTTGGAGGACTAAAAGTAGAAAAGGTAAACTCGATTGCTGGTTTTGAACGTTGCCGATAGCTTCCATCCGGCTGTTTTTGATAGCCTGTTGTTTGGGCTTTGCGAAGCATCGACATGGTGGTCAATGAAATGCCTTGATAATTTTGTTGGCTGGAATAGGTAAAGGACAGACTTTTGACTAAGCAAGGGCTTTCTCCCAATTCGCTAAAGCAGTGAAAGAGTAAAATTCTTTGGCAAAGCCGATAAGTTCGGATTTCAAAACCACTATCATAACGAGAAAAAGGATCAGGGCGACAAGCCCAATTTTGGCTCGGTTCCGTGGAATTAGAAAGATCATATTCTCCATAATCAAAGCAGACCTCAAAAGCATATTTTTCGGTTAACTCTCCTGCTGGTAGATAATTGCCATACTGGATTTTTTGCAAATATCTATTGGCTTGATGGTCTCTATTTCTTTCGTAAGTATGATCCGGTATATTTTGTTGATTTTCAGATTGATAGGAATATTTTATTTTATTCCCTAGTGGATCGGTTGTTTCTAGTAATAACCAAGCGTAGATTTGGCGATCGTTCTTGGGGTTGGCTATTCGGGATAAGGAATCTGTTCCATATAAAAAGGTGTTATTGGCAGCATCGACTATCTTCCAGTAGGAAGTTTGATCACTGGGATTAATCCATTGTTGGATCAACTCATAGGAGTTATTAATTCGGGGAAGGTAAGTTTTGATAAGCGTACCCAGTGGATCAATGATTTGACCTTGGAATACCAATTCCATACCATCCAGTAGGTATTGTTCGCTACCATCATATTTTGGAAAGCCCCAATCTGTTCTAACGGAAATTTTTGAATTAGACAGGGAAAACCCAAGTCCAAAGACTCCATTTCCATTGCTAGAATCATAGCTGATTTCTAGCTTGGCTTGGCTTCCATTTCTGGCAGCAGGAAGGGTAAAGGGAATAGGGTAAGAAAGTGCTCCAGTGAAAGTGGTGACTTGAGCGTCTTGTTTATTGGTGATGGCGCCGCCCCCTTTTGGCAATGCAGGGGTGTCTAAAGAGAGTTCCTCTTTTTTTTGATTAAGTGTTGTCATTTGGGGTTAGCGTAGTCCTCCCTTATTATAGGAGCAACAGTAAAGTTGTATTCGTTCAGATTAAAACCATTGCTAATATATAAAACAAATTTAGAAAAGCAAAAAGACGCGTAGAAATACTTTTTCAAAACCATCTGAATATAGAAAGCTTGATATAAAATCAATTTTCGGCTTTCTGAATATTAGCTACTTCTCCTTTCCTACTCCCTTCGCAGCCAATTTTTAGCCCATTATCAAACTCCTAATCCACTCTGGGTTTGGTCAAAGCATTTTTATCAAATAAAAAGATCAAAAAAATAAAAAAACTCTAAACCCCTACTAATCAACATATTACAGCCTAAAAACCAGTTCCTCAAGCTTCTTTTTTCATTTTAAAATAGCCAAAAAAACAGCTTGTAACTCATCTGTAACTTCTCTACTGCATCTTTGTGTCGTCAAAAGAAATTAGTTTTTAATCAAAAATAAACTACCACTACAATGGCGACT
>CAYQRA010000775.1:0-3537 GCA_964419315.1 uncultured Saprospiraceae bacterium
ACGGTCGCTTTTTTATTCTTCTTTTTGATTGACCACGGGATTTGTCCAAGAACGTGAAAAATTAGATGACCGTATTTAATCCATCAATTTTCCCTTCACGGTCTTATTCTCCACTTCATTCATCTATAAAATTTTCCCTTTTGCGGAAAAGTCCGCTTATTAGAGCCATCACTGCTGATTTACTCACTTATATAAAACACTTGAAGATATGTCTAATCTTAAGCGGTTCTTTCTATTCTGTTCGGGTATCGATCTTTCCATTCTAGAGAAATGTCCATCGGACGAAAATAAATATGCAGGGATCGGCGCTACCATTTTTTTTACCGGGATTTTAGCTTTCTGTTCTGCAGGTTATGCATTGTATACCGTTTTTGACTCTTATTTAGCCGCCCTATCTTTTGGATTGATTTGGGGAGCGATGATTTTTAATTTGGATCGTTACATCGTTTCGAGTATGAAAAGTCGAGGATCCTTTTGGAAAGACTTTGGTGTTGCTTTTCCTCGTCTTTTGATGGCAGTGCTTTTGGCCCTAGTGATTTCCAAGCCTTTGGAGTTGAAAATCTTTGAAAAAGAGATCAACGCGGAGCTATTAGTGATGGAACAAGAGGTTTATAAAACTCAGGAAGATCGGGTTAAAGTGCGATATACCCAGCAAATGCTCGATCAACAGCAGGAAATCAGTGTGCTCAAAAAAGAAATCGAAGAGAAAACAATCGCCCGTGATGAATTGGCCTTGATGGCGCTACAGGAAGCAGACGGTACTGGCGGCTCTGGTAATAAAAATTTGGGGCCCATTTATCGAGCTAAAAAGCAAAAAGCGGATGATGCTCAGCGAGAGTTAGATCAATTATTGGCCATAAATCTCCCATTAATAGAAAGTAAAGAAAAAGGAGTACAGGATTTACAAAATACCGTGCAAACAGAAATTTCTTCTTTGGATCGTCAGGCTTATGGCGGTTTGGCTGCGAGAATGGATGCATTAGATCGCTTGGGACAAAATAGCGAAGCAATTTTTCTGGCCAATATCTTTATCATGCTTCTGTTTATATCTATTGAAAGTGCTCCTATTTTCGTGAAGTTGATTGCAAGTCGTAGCCCATATGATTATTTATTACAAGACCACGAGCAAGTTTTTGAAATGGCGACCCTAGAAAATACAACACTGCGCAGTGCCGAAGTCAATAATAAACTGAAATTAAATACAGAAGTGGGTTTTCATAAAACGAAGGCTAAAATTACTGCTGAGAAAGCAGAAATTGATGAATTGCTAAGGCAACGTCTCGAAGAGTTGAAAAAGCAAAATCTAACTTGGGATCGAATGAATGGGGCCTAGAAATAGCAGAGATTACTGACTCAGAGATGGAAGTCGTTTAAGGGAGATTGGGCAAAAGCTGATCAATTGCCTTTAAACGACTTCGGTTTTTAGGCCACAAGTGATAATTTCTGTCATTAATGCGTAAATATTACGGCAATACCCTTTCTTCTTTATCGCTGATTTATTAGCTTTGTTTCGTTATTTAGATTTAGTCAAGATAAATATAGTGGGCACTCTTATGCAAGTACTAACCGAAAAAACCGAACATGTATTGACCAATGTAGGCATTGGGCACACCCATAAAGTCATTCAGGTTAGTGATCTTTTGATTGCTAAACGATTGTTTGCAATGGGATTACTTCCCGGAACTTTAATCACTTTGGTGAGAAAAGGTTCGTTTTCTGGAACTTGTTATGTAAAGTTTGGGATGATCACCCTTGCCCTTCGAGCAGAAGAAGCCGCAGCGATTGAAGTAGCATGAAGAAAATGGCGAACATCGCCTTGATTGGCAACCCAAATAGTGGAAAATCTTCCCTATTTAATCTCCTTACTGGACTTCATCAAAAGGTGGGTAACTTTACAGGAGTTACTGTAGAAAAGAAAACCGGTGTATTCCAATCGGATTCCCAAGCTATTTTGTTGACAGACCTCCCCGGTACTTATAGTCTCTATCCCAATTCTCTGGACGAACGCATCGTTATCGAAACCCTCGTCAATCCTCAATCGGAACAATACCCAGATGCCATTATCTATGTTGCCGATATCACCAAATTAGAAAAACAAACTTTATTGCTCACCCAATTGCTAGATTTGGATTTTCCCATTCTATGGGTACTCAATATGGCAGATTTGGAGGATCACAGTTTGATGCAGGTAGATATTGAGGTACTACAAAAGAAGTTAGGGATTCCCATTCAAAAAATCAGTAGTAAAACGGGAGAAGGAATTGAAGAACTCAAACACTTTATTACCCATCCGAAAGAATGGAAAAGTAAGCAGGGAACTGCTTTTTATAAGCCCAATGATATTGAAAAAGAATTGGCACAAAGCGTTGGAGAAACACTAGAAAATAAAAATACCTACCAGTCTTTACTCACGGCGCATCATTACCATTGGCTCAAATCGCTCGGAGCGCAGGAAAAGCAGCAAATCAAAGCTGCTCGGGAGCAAGTCAATTTCCAAGAGCTAAATGCTCAAGTAGAAGAAACGATGGCTCGCTATGACCAATTTACTCCGATTCTTCAACAGGCCGTAGTCCATCAAAAAAAAGAAGGAAACACCACTTTGTCGGATCGTATTGATACGGTATTAACTCATTCGATCCTTGGCCCTTTTATTTTTTTACTCGTGATGACTTTTATTTTTCAAGCCATATTTTCTTGGTCCAGCTATCCGATGGATTTGGTCGACGGGAGTTTTGGTTGGTTGAGTGAACAAGTAAATACGATGCTACCTGCGGGTTGGTTTACCGATTTATTGACAGAAGGAATTATTGCAGGGTTTGGAGGAGTAGTCATCTTTGTACCACAGATCGCCATCCTTTTTGTGCTTATCGGTTTGTTGGAAGAAGTGGGGTATATGGCTCGGGTCGCTTATATCTGGGATCGCTTTATGCAGTTTTTTGGTCTGAATGGACGGAGTACGGTGGCTTTGATTTCAGGTGGTGCCTGTGCGATTCCTGCGATCATGAGTGCGCGCACGATCACCAATAGGAAAGAGCGTTTGATTACGATCTTGGTAACTCCTTTTATATCCTGTTCTGCGCGAATTCCAGTGTATACCGTTTTGATTGGTTTTGTAGTTCCTTCCACGTTGGTCTTTGGTATTTTTAATTTACAAGGGATTGCCTTTTTGGGTTTATATCTTTTGGGAATCCTTGGTGGAGGTTTGGTGGCGCTTTTGTTGAAGTTTTGGGTCAAAAGTGAAGAACGTAGTTTTTTAGCTTTGGAATTGCCTCCTTATCGCATGCCTTCATGGCGCAATGTTTTTTTATCTGCTTGGAGTAAAGTTCGTAGTTTTATTATCGAAGCTGGAAAAATCATCTTAGGTATTTCCATCGTACTTTGGTTTGCAGCTTCTTATGGCCCCGGCGATCAATTGGCAGAGGCAGAAGCGGCGACTGTCATCGAAGCACAGGCACAACAATTAAGTGAAAGTGAAACGGCAAATCTCATTGCTTCGAAAAAATTAGAAGCTTCTTATGCTGGTCATTTTGGAAAATT